>JAFEEK010000180.1 GCA_018241165.1 Pseudomonadota bacterium | reverse complement strand
GTCATCGTCTACGACGGCAAGTACCATCCGGTCGATTCCAAGGAAGTCGCCTTCGTCAGCGCCGGCAAGAAGGCGTTCCTGGAAGCGATCGCCAAGGCCAAGCCGCAGGTGCTCGAGCCCATCGTCAATCTCGACGTGTTCGTGCCCGATGCCTACATGGGCGACGTCACCGGCGGCCTCGCCGGCAAGCGCGCGCGCATCAGCGGCACCGATTCACTGCGTGGCGGCGAAATCGTGATCAAGGCGCAAGTCCCGTTGGCGGAAGTCACCGATTACCAGACCGAGCTGAAGGCGATGACCGGCGGCAAAGGCCGTTACGCAATCGAGTTCAGCCACTACGACGCGGTGCCGGCGCAGGTGCAGAAGCAATTGGCGGATGCGTACAAGCCGAAGGTCGAAGAAGACTGATCGTGTACTGCCTGCGCCGGTCGCGGCATCAATCTGCGGCGCGAAGCGTCGCGCAGCCGCGCTTGCGCACGATCAACATCGCCAGCTCCAGCGACTGCTCGTAGTTCAGGCGCGGATCGACCGTTGTTTTGTAGGCGCGGGCGAGATCGGATTCGGCCAGGTCGCGCGCACCACCCAGGCATTCGGTAACGTTCTCGCCGGTCAGTTCCAGGTGCACGCCACCCAGACGCGTGCCCTGCGCGGCGTGGATGTCGAAGGCGGCATCGAGTTCGGCGCGGATGTTTGCAAACCGCCGCGTCTTGACCCCGCTCGCCAAGGCCTCGGTGTTGCCGTGCATCGGGTCGCAGCACCACAACACGCGCCGTCCTTGCGCCTTCACGGCTTGCAACAGCGGCGACAGCGCAGCGTCGATCCGGGTTGCGCCCATGCGATGAATCAGGGTAATGCGACCGGGTTCGTTGTCCGGATTGAGCGCGTCGAGCGTGCGCAATAACGTATCGGGCGACACGCCCGGGCCGATCTTAAGGCCGATTGGATTGCGAATGCCACGACAATACTCGACGTGCGCGCCATCGAGTTGCGCCGTGCGCATGCCGATCCACGGGAAATGCGTGGACAGGTTGAACCAGCCCCACTGGCGCGGCACCTGGCGCGTGGCGGCCTGCTCGTAATGCAGCAGCAGCGCCTCGTGCGAAGTATAGAAATCCACTTTGCCGAAACTGCCGATCGGGCCGGCCAGGGTTTCCATGAACCGCACCGAGTCGCCGATGGAATCGACCATGCGCCGGTACTCGTCCTGCAAGGGCGAGTGCTCGACCCAGGCCAGGTCCCAGTATTCCGGGTGATGCAGGTCGGCGAAACCGCCATCGATCAGCGAGCGGATGAAATTCATGGTCAACGCCGAGCGCGAATGCGCGAGCAACAGGCGTTGCGGGTCGGGCTGGCGCGCCCGCGCATCAAATTCGGGAGCGTTGACGATATCGCCGCGATAGCACGGCAGCGTTTCGCCACCACGGGTCTCGGTGTCGGCGGAACGCGGCTTGGCGTACTGCCCGGCGAAGCGACCCACCCGCACGACCGGCAACTTGAGTCCGTGCACCAGCACCAGGCTCATCTGCAGCAGCACTTTGAGCCGGTTGGAGATCAGCGGCGACGTGCAATCGGCGAAACTCTCGGCGCAGTCGCCACCCTGCAACAGGAAGCAGCGGCCCTCGGCGGCATCGGCGATTTTGCGCTTGAGCGCAAGGACTTCCCACGATGTCACCAGCGGTGGCAACTCATGCAACTGCGCGAGCGCGGCAGCAAGCGCGCCAGCGTCGGGATACGACGGCTGCTGCACCGCAGGTTTGCGTTGCCACGATTGCGGAGTCCAATTATCGGGCTCACGGACGGCGGTCAGGTTACGCGGTTCGGTTTGCATTGGAGCGCCTTCATGCTGCATTGCGACATTGCATCATGCCACAGTGCGCGCCAAGTGCAAATGGACGTCTAAACCTGTCGGCGCCGGAACCCCGCCCAAACCGCGCCTGCGCCGATCAGGACGTAGCAGACCAGCGTCCAGAAGGGCATGGCCAGGCCGAGGAATGTCCAGTTGACCTGGCCGCAATCGGCATGGCCGGTAAAGGCGTGCTCGATTGTCTTCGACCATGCGTATTTGAGCGAATAGTTCTCGACCATGTAGTTCCAGCCCGGCGTACAGCCGGCCATCGGATCGGGCCCAATGTGCTGCACCCACATGTGGTAGATCGCGATACCGGCGCCTATCGCCGCGGCAAGCAGCACGAACAGACCATAGACCCGGCGTCCGGTTGTGCGCGGGCCGTGGATGGCGCCCGCGAGGAAGACAAGACCCATCGCGATGAACGCAAGGCGCTGGAAAATGCACAGCGGGCAGGGCTCGATGCCGAGCTGGAATTGCACGAAATACGCGTAGGCGAGCAATGCGATGCAAACGATGAATCCGGCGAAACATTGCGCGCGGAACGGCCAGCGGAATGGATTGAACATGCGATACCCCATCTTCGATGATGCAGCTCAGACAGCGCACAGGCGCCTGCGTTCCAAAAACAAAGGCCCCGGCAGTCGCCCGCCGGGGCCTGGTGTTCGGTTCTGCGAGGCGATTACTCCGCCGCTTCGGTTTCTAGCTTCGGACGATCCACCAGTTCGACGTAGGCCATCGGCGCATTGTCGCCGTCGCGCATGCCGCACTTGAGGATGCGCAGGTAGCCACCCTTGCGCTCGCGATAGCGCGGGCCGAGCTCCACGAACAGCTTGCCGACGGCGACCTTGTCGCGCAGGCGCGCAAACGCAAGACGGCGGTTGGCGACGGAATCGGCCTTGGCCAGCGTGATCAGCGGCTCGGCAACGCGGCGCAATTCCTTGGCCTTGGGCAGCGTGGTGCGGATCAGCTCGTGTTTGATCAAGGATGCCGTCATGTTCTTGAACATGGCCTGGCGATGGCTCGACGTGCGGCTCAAGGCACGCCCGGATTTCATGTGGCGCATAAGTATCCTTTGTATAACTTTATAATTGTAGCGTTTTACGGACAATTCCGAAAACGTGAACTTTCAGTTCGCGAGGACAGAGCCCTCGTTCGTTGCCTTTGCGATCGTCCATGATCGCGAGGATCGCAAAGCGTGCGTCCTGCCCGCACTTTTCAACAAGATTATCAATTCATCTGCATGCCGGACTGGATGCCAGCCGGCGGCCAGTTTTCCAGCTTCGTGCCGAGCGACAAGCCGCGTGCGCCGAGCACGTCCTTGATTTCGGTGAGCGACTTCTTGCCCAGGTTCGGGGTCTTGAGCAATTCGACCTCGGTGCGCTGCACCAGGTCGCCGATGTAATAAATGCTCTCGGCCTTCAGGCAATTCGCCGAACGCACGGTCAGTTCCAGATCGTCGATCGGGCGCAGCAGCACCGGATCCACGCCCGACTTCTCGGCCTTGGCATCGGTGCTCTCGCGACGGCTGAAATCGCCGAACACGGTGAGCTGGTCCATCAGGATTTCGGCCGACTTGCGCACCGCTTCCTCGGCGTCGATCGTGCCGTTGGTCTCGATGTCGAGAATGAGCTTGTCCAGGTCGGTGCGCTGTTCGACGCGCGCGCTGTCGACTTCATACGCCACGCGGCGCACCGGGCAGAACGATGCGTCAAGTTGCAGGCGGCCGATCGGACGACTCTCCTCGTCCGGACGACGACGCGCCGTGGCCGGCACGTAGCCGACGCCACGCGCGATCTTGATGCGCATGTTCAGCGCGATGTCCTTGGTCAGGTGGCACAGCACGTGATCCGGATTGAGGATCTCGACGTTGTGATCGACCTTGATGTCGCCGGCAGTAACCACGCCTTTGCCTTTCTTCGACAAGGTGACAGTGGTCTCGTCGAGGTTATGCAGGCGGATCGCGACATCCTTGAAGTTGAGCAGGACTTCAATCACGTCCTCCTGCAGGCCTTCGAGCGTCGTGTATTCGTGCAGCACGCCGTCGATTTCGACTTCGATGACCGCCGCGCCGGGAATCGACGACAGCAGCACGCGCCGCAGCGCATTGCCAAGGGTATGGCCGAAACCACGTTAGAGCGGCTCGACGACGACGCGGGCGCGGTTGGCGCCGGTACGTTCGACATGCAGGCCGCGCGGACGCAGGATGGTAGTAGGCGACTGTGCCATGGACTACGCTCTCCAAAGTTGTGTGATGAGGTGCAAGGCCGGGCATCCTGCCGCGGTTTGTTCGCCAACGGTCGCGGCAAGGCCGCGCCACGATTGACGCGCCGGCAAAAATCCTCGCCGGCGCAGCAGTACGATTACTTCGAATACAACTCGACGATCAGGCTTTCGTTGATGTCGCTGGGCAGATCCGAGCGCTCCGGCAGCGCTTTCAGCGTGCCGACGAATTTTTTCGCGTCGACTTCAATCCAGCTGGGCGCCAGATCCATCTGTTGCGAAAGATTCAGCGCTTCGGTGACGCGCAACTGGCCGCGCGACTTCTCGGTGATGACGATCTGGTCGCCAGCCTTGACCTGGTACGACGGCAGGTTGACCTTTTTGCCGTTGACCTCGATCGCCTTGTGCGAAACCAGCTGGCGCGCCTGCGCGCGCGTGACCGCGAAGCCCATGCGATAGACGATGTTGTCCAGACGCGCTTCGAGCATGCGCAACAGGTTCTCGCCGGTGTTGCCCTTCAGGCGCGACGCCTTGACGTAGTAATTGCCGAACTGGCGCTCAAGCAGACCGTAGATGCGCTTGACCTTCTGCTTTTCGCGCAACTGCACGGCGTAATCGGACAGGCGTCCTTTCTTGCCGGCGGCAGCGCCATGCTGGCCAGGCTTCTGCAACTTCTCGAATTTCTTGCACTTGGATTCGATCGCGCGCGCCGGGCTCTTGAGGGACAGGTCGGCGCCTTCGCGGCAGGACAGCTTGAGTTTGGGACCGATATAACGTGCCATGTGTCTTTTCCAAAAGTCCGGCCACGGATGGCCGGTTAGTGATTCTGGCGATCAGGACGATCGCAAAAGTTAAACTCTGCGACGCTTTGGCGGACGGCAGCCATTGTGCGGAATCGGCGTGACGTCGATGATGTTGGTGACCTTGATGCCCAGCGCGTTCAACGAACGCACGGCCGATTCGCGGCCCGGACCCGGACCCTTGATGCGAACTTCCACGGTCTTGACGCCATACTCGGCAGCCACGCGCCCGGCCTTCTCGGCCGCAACCTGGGCCGCGAACGGGGTGGACTTGCGCGAACCGCGGAAGCCCGCGCCGCCGGCCGTCGCCCACGACAGCGCGTTGCCCTGGCGATCGGTGATCGTCACGACGGTGTTGTTGAACGAAGCCTGCACATGCACGACGCCGTCAGTGACGACGCGCTTGGCCTTCTTCTTGGTCTTTACGGC
>JAFEEK010000017.1 GCA_018241165.1 Pseudomonadota bacterium | reverse complement strand
TGTGCCACGAACCCACGCGAGCGCACATGCGCGGACTGTCGCACTATCCTTTGCCCGATCTTGCGCAATGCATCGAGGCGAACCTCGTCGCCGCGCGCCTGACCAATCCCGCCGTGAAGATGATCGGCGTCGCGCTCAACACCGCCAGCCTTGCGCAAGCCGAAGCGGTGCAGGCCTGCCGCGACATCAGCGACCGGCTGCATCTGCCGTGCGAGGATCCGGTCGCGATGGGCGTCGAATCCATCGTCGACAACCTGCTGGCATGTTGCGCGAGCTGACCGTTCGCCATCGCAGCCTGCCGCTGAATGCGCCTTTCCGCATCGCGCGCGGCGTCAAGCATGCGGCCGACGTGGCGCATGTCGAACTGCGCCAGGGCGACATTGTCGGTCGCGGCGAATCGGTCCCCTACGCGCGGTATGGCGAGTCGGTGGCCAGCGTGCTCGATCAAATCGAATCGCTGCGCGCCGGCGTGTGCGCAGGTCTGGGCCGCGACGAACTGCAATCGCGCCTGCCGCCGGGCGCGGCGCGCAATGCGCTGGATGCTGCGTTGTGGGATCTGGATTCGCGCATCAGCCGGATACCCGTGTGCACGCAATTGGCGCAAGCGCCACTCGCACCGATCACGACGGCGCTGACGGTTGTCATCGACAGCGTGCAGGAAATGGAAAGGGCCGCCGCGCGCATCGCCGACGCCAACCTCATCAAGGTCAAGGTCGATGCGAGCGATCCGGCGGCGCGCATCGAAGCGGTGCGTCGCGCCGCGCCGAATGCGCGCCTGATCGTCGATCCGAACGAAAGCTGGACACTCGACATCCTGCGCGCGATGCAGCCGGCGCTGAAAAAATGCGCCGTCGGCCTGCTTGAACAACCGCTGCCCGCGGATGCGGATGACGGCTTGCAGGGGTTTTCCGGCGCGGTGCCGATCTGTGCCGACGAATCCTGTCACGTTGCGGCGGACCTGCCGCGACTGCGCGAGCGTTACCAGGCCATCAACATCAAGCTCGACAAGACCGGCGGACTGACCGAGGCGTGGCGCCTGCTGCATGCCGCACGCGCGCAGGGCTTTCGCATCATGGTTGGCTGCATGGTGGGCTCCTCGCTCGGCATCGCGCCGGCGCTCGAGGTCGCGCGCGCCGCCGAGTTCGTCGACCTGGATGGTCCGCTGTGGCTGCAGGACGATTATCCGGACGGCGTGCGCCTGCACGACGGTTTGCTCATGCCACCCGCACCCGGTTTCTGGGGCGGTTGATCGAAAGGTGATGACGATGACCCGATTCTTCCCGACGCGCCCGCGCCGTTGCGCACTGCTGGCGCTGTGCGCCTGTTCCGGGTTTGCCGGCGCGAAAGACGTGCCGCTACCGCAACCGCTCAAGGCAAGCCATGTTCCGGCGATCACGCGCGAAGCCCTGGACAAGGCGCGCCCTGTGATCGCACCGCACGCGATGGTGGTGAGCGCGCAACACTACGCGACCATGGCCGGCGTGGAAATCCTCAAGCAGGGCGGCAATGCGATCGACGCGGCGGTTGCTGTCGGTTATGCGGAGGCGGTGGTGCATCCGTGCTGCGGCAACATCGGCGGCGGCGGGTTCATGACCATTCATCGCAAAGACGGCGAGAACCTGTTCCTGAACTTCCGCGAGAAGGCGCCAGCGAAAGCCACGCCGGGCATGTTCCTCGATGCGCTCGGCGAGGTTGTGCCGAACCGCAGCACCGATTCGTATCTGGGCGTGGGCGTGCCCGGCACGGTGACGGGCCTGAACACCGCGCTCGCAAAATACGGCAAGCTGCCGCTCAAGCAAGTCATCGCGCCGGCGATCAAACTGGCGCGCGATGGCTACGTGCTGCAACAAGGCGACGTCAACATCCTCAACGACAGTGTCGAGGATTTCGCCAGGCATCCGAACGTCGCCGCGATCTTCCTCAACCACGGCAAGCCATTCGTCGCCGGCGAACGCCTGATACAAAAAGACCTCGCGCATACGCTCGAACAGATCGCCGCCGGCGGCAGCGACGCGTTCTACAAGGGCGCGATCGCGCGCGCCGTGGTCGCGGCCAGCGACGCGAACGGCGGGATCCTCGCGCTGCGCGATTTCGCCGACTACACCGTGCAATGGGAAGCACCGATTCAATGCACCTATCGTGATCACACCATCGTGTCCGCGCCGCCGCCGAGTTCCGGCGGCACGACCTTGTGCGAGATCGCGCAGATCATCCAACCGTATCCGTTCGCAAAATGGGGCTACGGTTCGGTCGAGTCCGTGCATTATTTCGCCGAAGCCGAGCGCCGTGCGTTCGCCGACCGCAACACGTATCTGGGCGATCCGGCGTTCGTGAAAAATCCGATCGCCGAACTGCTCTCGAGCGCGCACGCGGAAAAATTGCGTGCCACGATTGCACCGGACAAAGCCACGCCGTCTTCGCAAATCACCGGCCATCTCGGCGCGAGCGAGGGCGATCACACCACGCACTATTCCGTCGTCGACAGTCACGGCAACGCGGTCGCGGTGACCTACACGATCAATTTCCTGTTCGGCATTCGCCAGATCGCAGGCGACACCGGATTCTTCCTCAACGACGAGATGGACGACTTCACATCGAAACCCGGCGTCGCGAATGCCGCGGGCCTGGTGCAGGGCAAGGTCAATCAGGTCGAGCCGGGCAAGCGCCCGTTGAGTTCGATGACGCCGACCATCGTGCTGCGCGATGGCAAACCCCTGCTGCTGACCGGCAGTCCCGGCGACGCGACGATCATCTCGACCACGCTGCAAAGCATCATCAATGTCGTCGATTACGGCATGAACGTGCAGCAGGCGGTGAACGCGCCGCGCATGCACCAGCAGTGGTATCCGGACGAAGTCTGGATCGAGGACGGCATGCTCACGCCGCTGGCGCGACGCCAGCTCGAGGCGATGGGCTACACGTTCACGATGGTCCATGCGATGGGCGCGGACGAAGCGATCCTGATCGATCCAAAAACCGGTCGGCGCGAAGGCGCCAACGACCGCCGGCGGCCGGCCGGACTTGCCGCGGGTTATTGAGGATTCAAGGCGCACCATGGCTGACTCGACTTTCGACGGCGTCGACCTGCACGCGCTGGCGCAACGCGTCGGCACGCCGTGCCACGTGTATTCCGCAACCGCGATCCGGCAACGCATCGAAGCATTGACCACGGCCTTGCGCGGACTCGACGCGCAGGTGTGCTACGCGGTCAAGGCCAACAGCAATCTTGCGATCCTGCAATTGATGGCCGACGCCGGTTTCGGCGCCGACATCGTCTCCGCCGGTGAAATGCTGCGCGCCGTGTGCGCCGGCATTCCGGCCGGACGCATCGTGTTTTCCGGCGTCGGCAAGAGCGCCGACGAGATTGCGCAGGCGCTGGATGCCGGCATCGCCCGCTTCAATGTCGAGTCGGCGGATGAACTGCAACTGTTGCAACGCATCGCCGCCGAACGTGGCGCGATTGCGCACGCCGCGGTGCGCATCAATCCGGATGTCGACGCCGGCACGCACGCGAAGATTTCCACCGGCAAATCCGAAAACAAGTTCGGCGTCGCCATCGACGAAGCGCGGCGCTGGTTCGCCGACAGCGCGCGGCTGTCGCATGTGCGTCTCGACGGCCTGCACGTTCACATCGGCTCGCAGATGCTCAGCCTCGATCCGATCCGCGCGGCGCTGCGGCGCACGGCGCAACTGCGGCAAGAACTCACCGCGGCCGGACACGCGATCCGCAGCATCGATGTCGGCGGCGGCCTGGGCGTGAGCTATCGTGCCGGCCACGACACGCCGGTCGCGATCGCCGATTACGTCGATGTCGTCCGCCGCGAGCTGGACGGTTTCGACGGTCGCATCCTGCTTGAGCCGGGGCGCTGGCTGGTCGCCGAAGCCGGCGTGCTGCTGACGCGCGTGGTCCGCATCAAGCAGGGCGGGCAGCGCAGATTCCTGATCGTGGATGCCGCGATGAACGATCTGGTGCGGCCGAGCCTGTACGACGCCTGGCACGACATCGTGCCGCTGGCGCCGGATTCGGGCGCATCGCAGCGTTACGATGTGGTCGGACCGGTGTGCGAGAGCAGCGACATCTTCGCGCGCGATCGCGAACTGCCCGAATGCAAAGCCGGCGATTTGCTGATGATCAAGGCCACGGGCGCGTATGGCGCGTCGATGGCGTCGAATTTCAATTCGCGGCCGCTCGCCGCCGAAGTGCTGGTCGACAACGGACGCTACGCCGTGGTGCGGCGACGCCAGAGCATTCATGACATGATCGCCGACGAACGAGCGGCGCAGGAGTGGGAGAGCGCATGAACCGTCCGGGCAAATCCATCCTCGCGTTGTTCGCACTGGCGTGCGGTGCAAGTGCGGCGTGCGCCGCCGAACCGAATCCGGCGACCGATTACGATCGCATCGTCGATGCCGTGGTCGCGCGCTACCACCTGCCGGGCATCGCGGTCGGGGTCATCGACGACGGCAAGGTCGTCTACACGCGCGTGCATGGCAAG
>JAFEEK010000179.1 GCA_018241165.1 Pseudomonadota bacterium | reverse complement strand
GTGCAGGCATACGGCAAGGCCGGCGCCTACCGGCTCATTGTGGATTTGTATACAAAAGAACGCTCCGGCGCGGTCAAGAGCGTGGCGGCGCTCGTGGAAAAACCGCGTGATGTGGTGGTGGCCATCGATGCCGGGCATGGCGGCGTGGATCCGGGCGCAACGGGTGCGGGCGGTACGCACGAAAAGGACATCACCCTGGCGGTGGCGCGCGATCTTGCCAAACTCATCGACAAGCAGTCGGGCATGCATGCCGTGCTCACGCGCGACAGCGACACTTTCATCCCGCTGCAGGATCGCTATCAGAAGGCGCGCGAGGCCAAGGCCGATTTGTTCGTTTCGATTCATGCCGATGCGTATGCCAGCGGCGACGCGCGCGGTTCATCGGTGTGGGTGCTGTCGCCGCGCGGCGCGACCAACGAAGCGTCGCGCTGGCTGGCGGACCGCGAAAACCGCGCGGACCTCGTCGGCGGCGTCAAGCTCGAGGACAAGGACAACACCCTGGCCGCGGTACTGCTGGACCTGTCCCAGGGCGCGACCGCCGAGGCCAGCGATGCGGTGGCCAAGCGCGTCCTGCAGGCGCTCGCGAAAATCGGCCCGACCCATCGCGGCTACGTCGAGAAAGCCAACTTCGTCGTGCTGCGTTCGCCGGATGTTCCTTCGATCCTGGTCGAGACCGCATTCATCACGAATCCGTCCGAGGAAAAACGCCTGAAGAATCCCGCGCAGCGACAGAAGCTGGCGACCGCGATTCTGGATGGCGTGCGCGGCTATTTCGAGGCCACGCCACCGCCTGGCAGCCTGTTCGCGGCGAACGCGCGCCGCGACAAGCCGCGCAATGTCGCGCGTCGCGATAAAGCGCAGTCCGATCCGGATGCCGCAGATCTTGCCGACGACACGGTCGCTGCGCGCAGTCCGAAATCCTGAAGCGCGCTTGCGCGCATCTTGAAAATCTGCCGGCGCGTCGTCACTTGACGAATCTTGCGCGTGCGCTCACGCTGCCCGTGGAGCCGCGCCACCTCGCCGACAGGAATTGCAATGGAATCCAGCGTCAAGCCCGAAAAATCCTCTGCCATCGCCGAATTGCCGGTGCTGCCGCTGCGCGATGTGGTGGTCTATCCGCACATGGTGATTCCGTTGTTCGTCGGGCGCGAGAAATCGATGAAGGCGCTGGACATGACCATGGCCGGCGACAAGCGCATCCTGCTGGTCGCGCAACGCGGCGCGGACATCGACGATCCGAAGGCCGGCGACCTGTACCCGATCGGCACCGTCGCCAGCATCCTGCAACTGCTCAAGCTGCCCGATGGCACGGTCAAGGTGCTGGTCGAAGGCAGCACGCGTGCCGAAGTAGTGCGCTACGGCGAGCGCGACGGCGTCATGACCGGTCATGTGCGCACGCTCGATCCCGCCTACACACGCGTGCCGCGCGAGATCGAGGTTGTCGCGCGCACGGTGGTGTCGCAGTTCGAGAACTTCGTCAAGCTCAATCGCAAGATTCCACCGGAATTGCTGACCACGTTGTCCGGCATCGACGACGCCTCGCGTCTGGCCGATACCATTGCCGCGCACCTGTCGATCCGTCTGGCGGACAAGCAACGCCTGCTCGAGACGCCCGATGTCGCCGATCGCCTGGAAATGCTGATCGGTTTCGTCGAAGGCGAAATCGACGTGCAGCAGATCGAAAAACGCATCCGCGGTCGGGTCAAGACGCAGATGGAGAAAAGCCAGCGCGAGTACTACCTCAACGAACAGATGAAGGCGATCCAGAAGGAACTGGGCGACAACGAGGAAGCGCCGAACGAAGTCGAGGAGCTCGGCAAGAAAATTGAAAAGGCGGGCATGCCCAAGCCGGTCGAGAAGAAGGCGCGCGCGGAGTTGAACAAGCTCAAGCAGATGTCGCCGATGTCGGCCGAAGCCACGGTCGTGCGCAACTACATCGACTGGCTGGTCGGCGCGCCGTGGCGCAAGCGCAGCAAGGTGCGCAAGAACCTGAAGGCCGCCGAGGATGTGCTCGACGCCGATCACTATGGCCTGGAAAAAGTAAAGGAACGCATCGTCGAGTACCTCGCCGTGCAGCAGCGCGTGAAGAAGATGAAGGCGCCGATCCTGTGCCTGGTCGGACCGCCGGGCGTGGGCAAGACTTCGCTCGGCCAGTCCATTGCGCGCGCGACCAACCGCAAGTTCGTGCGCATGTCGCTTGGCGGAGTGCGTGACGAGGCCGAGATCCGCGGCCACCGGCGCACGTACATCGGCTCGATGCCGGGACGGATCGTGCAAAACATGAACAAGGTCGGTACGAAGAATCCATTGTTCATGCTCGACGAAATCGACAAGATGTCGATGGACTTCCGCGGCGATCCGTCGTCGGCCTTGCTCGAAGTGCTCGATCCGGAGCAAAACCACGCCTTCAACGATCATTACCTGGAAGTGGACTTCGACCTGTCCGAGGTCATGTTCATCGCCACGGCGAATTCGCTGAACATCCCGGGGCCGCTGCTCGATCGCATGGAAGTGATCCGCATCCCCGGCTACACCGAGGACGAGAAGATCAATATCGCGCAGCGTTACCTGTTGCCGAAGCAGATCAAGGCCAATGGTTTGCGCGAGAGCGAAATCCAGATTGCCGAAGGCGCGATCCGCGACATGGTGCGCTACTACACGCGCGAATCCGGCGTGCGCAATCTGGAGCGCGAGATCTCCAAGATCTGCCGCAAGGTGGTCAAGGAACTCACGCTCGCCGCGGCCAAGGGCGCAAAGACGCGCAACAAGGTCGCGGTCGCGAGCAAGAACCTCGAACATTATCTGGGCGTGCGCAAGTTCACCTACGGCCGCGCCGAACAGAAGAACGAGTTCGGCCTGGTCACGGGCCTGGCCTGGACCGAGGTCGGCGGCGACCTGCTCAGCATCGAGGCGACCGTGGTGCCGGGCAAGGGCAAGCTCATCCACACCGGCCAGCTCGGCGAGGTGATGCGCGAATCCATCCAGGCCGCGCTGTCGGTCGTGCGTGCGCGCGCGGAACGCCTGGGCATCGACCCGGAATTCCACAACAAGTACGACATCCATGTGCATGTGCCCGAGGGCGCCACGCCCAAGGACGGCCCGAGCGCCGGCATCGCCATGTGTACGGCGCTGGTATCGGCGCTGACCCGCGATCCGGTGCGCTCGGTCGTGGCCATGACCGGTGAAATCACCCTGCGCGGCCGCGTTCTGCCGATCGGGGGCCTGAAGGAAAAGCTGCTCGCGGCGCACCGTGGCGGCATCGAGACGGTGATCATTCCCGAGGAAAACGTCAAGGACCTGGCCGACATCCCGAAGAACGTGACCGGTTCGCTGACGATCAAGCCGGTACGCTGGATCGACGAGGTTCTGGATCTGGCGCTGGAACGCCCGCTGTCGCCATTGCCCGTAAAAGTGGAAAATGCTGAAAAGTCCACTCTGGAGCCGGCACGCAAGGACGAGGGCGACGACACGCATCCGCGCGCGCATTGAGCGCGCGGGTTGCGCATGCAATTTTCCTACCCGCGTGTCAAGCGGAATTTTTCTGATTGACCGGCATTTTTTGTTTTTGGCGGATTCGCGCAAATCCGCATGGCGGCTTGTGTTGCGCCCGTTCGCGGGCGCTGGTATAAAGTCTGCGCCGCGATCCGGGAGACCACAAGTCCGGGCGGTCGCGG
>JAFEEK010000178.1 GCA_018241165.1 Pseudomonadota bacterium | reverse complement strand
GTCACATGCGGCGTCGCCATGCTGGTTCCGTTCATGCTGACGTAGGCGGTGTCGCTGGTGTTGGTCGCCGATCGTACGTTCGAGCCTGGGGCAACGACATCGGGCTTGACCCGATTCGCGCCGGTTACCGGACCACGGCTGGAAAAACTCGACATCGTGTCGCTGCTCGTCATCGAGCCGATGGTGAAAGCGCTATCCAGTGTCGCCGGCTGATCGAAGATCGTATTGCACGACGATCCGTCGTTGCCTGCTGCAGCGACGAACAGGATGCCGCCGGCGACCAGATTGTCGATTGCCGTCTTGACCTCGTTGCCCGCCGTGCAGCCTTCCGACGCAGGGCAGCCCCATGAATTGCTGACAATGTCAGGCGCCTTCGCGGGGTCCGGATTGTTGCCGGACAAATCGGTGGGCGCCAGCAGCCACTGCGCGCATTCGTTGTAGCGGGCCGGAGTACCGTTGCCCGCGTCCATGTTGCGGCAGCCGATCCACTTCGCGCCGGGCGCAACGCCGATCTGGTTGCCGGCGCCATCGTCGCCCACCATCGTCCCAATCGTGTGCGAGCCATGGCCATCATCGTCGCAGGGCACGAGGGAATCGTTGCCACAGGGATTGCCGACCGAATCATGAATCGCATCGTGCCAGTTGAAGTTGTGATTCGCGCTGGTGCCGTTCCAGCCGCGGTAATGCGGCTTGAGTGCCTTGTGCGTCCAGCGAATGCCGGTATCTTGCCCCGCGACGGTGACGCCCTGGCCGGTGATGCCCAAGGCCCAGACCTGCGGCGCGCGAATCTTGCTCACGCCCCACTCCACCGACTCCACGGCCTCGGGTCGCATCGGCGCTGCCGACGGTGCAGGCAGGCGAAGCATCTGCGGGCGATTGCCGTCGATCCGTGCCACATCGCCGCGCGCGGACAATTCGCGAATCTGTTCCGGCGTCAATTGCGCCTGGATCATGTTGACGATCCAGAAACTGCGATACGCGATGCCGCGATCGCCCAGCCAACGCAGCAATGGTTCCTGCGAAACGTCGGCAGTGGCGCGCAGGGTATCGACGAGATTGCGGCGTCGCGCGAGGTAGTCGCCATCCTGGCGCAAGAGCGCAACCGGCGCTTGCGCAGCAAGCACGACCAGCGTATCCGCACGACCATCGCGTTGCGCTTGAACCTGGAGCGCCGGATCGACTTCGACCGCCATGGCGGAGCCGCAGGCCAGTGCAATCGCAACGGCCAGCGATCCACCGCGTCGAATAATGGTTTGCATTGCAGAGCCCCCAAGATGAAACGTGTAGCGGAAGTCGTCCATTCAATACGCAAACTGTTCATTGAGTATCCGGTCTTCGAGATTGTGTTCCGGATCGAACAGCAAGGTCACGGATTTCTCGCGCGATTCGCGGATCGTCACTTCGACGACGTCGCGCACCTCGTGCGAATCGGCGGTGGCGCTGACCGGGCGTTTGTACGGATCGAGGATCTCGAATTTGACTTCCGTGCCCGCGCGCAGGATCGCGCCGCGCCAGCGCCGCGGCCGGAACGGGCTGATCGGCGTGATCGCCAGCACGTCGGCACCGAGCGGCAGGATCGGTCCGTGCGCCGAAAGGTTGTACGCGGTCGAACCGGCGGAGGTGCACACCAGCACGCCATCGCACATCAGTTCATCGATCTTGGCAACGCCGTTGAGCGAGACACGGATATGCGCGGCCTGCTTGGTCTGCCGCAGCAGCGAGACTTCGTTGAACGCAAGAGCCGTGGTCGTGGCGCCGGACTCGCCAGTCGTGTCCATGACCAGTGGATGCAACGGCGTGGGTTGCGCGCGCGCGAGGCGCTCTCGCAAGTCCTCGGCGCGGTACTGGTTCATCAGGAAGCCGACCGTACCGAGCTTCATTCCGAACACCGGTTTGTCCAGCGCGAGATGACGATGCAGCGTGCGCAACATGAAGCCGTCGCCGCCCAGCGCGACGATCACGTCGGCCTGTTCGGCCGCTACCTCGCCGTAACGCGCGCGTAAATCCGCAAGCGCAGCCTGCGCCTCGTCGGTCTTGGCGGCAGCGAAGGCGATGGATGTCACGTCGCCCTCACCCACCCGCCTGCACCAACTGCGCGAGCCGGCGTACCGCCACCGAGACGATCGGATAGTCGGCGACGAGCTGGCTGCGCATGTCGGCGAACATGTTCAGGGTGAACTTGAGCGCCGGATCGTCGCGATTGAGCCAGGCTTCCACGAGTTCCGCGCCGCTGCCTTTGCCGCCGTGCCCGATGATCTGCGCGGTCAGCGCACGATGCTGCGAATACAGCTCGTCGCGCAGGCTGCCGCGCGCGTGCGCGTGCCAGCGCGATTCGACCGGCAGTTCTTCGATCTTGGCCATGAGCCAGGACAGGTACAGCGCATCGCCGAGCGCGAAATAGACTTCCGCGGCGCGTTCGACGCCGAGCTTGTGGTCGGCGGCGACATGGATGATGTCCAGGCCAGATCCCGGCGTCGGCAGCACGGCAAGATCGGCGGAAAGCGCGTCCGGAAAACCTGCATCGATCCAGCGTTGCTTGTCGGTGTCGAAGCGTTGTTTCTCGCGCGGCGTGATCGCTTCGGTCAAGTGGCCGCGCAACTCGCGCATGCCCGCGTGGTAGCGATCCACCGCGGCGGCGATGTCGAGCGTGGCGTCGGAATGATTGAGAATCCAGCGCGTGGAACCGCGCAGCGCATTCCAGATCACGAGCAGCGCGTCGATCTGCGCGTTGCCATCGACCTTGCCGTCCAGCGCCTCGATGCCGGCCCACAGCGCGCGCGCATCGAACACCTCGCGCGCGATGTTGTAGGCGCGCGCCACCTGCGCCGGCGTCTTGCCGGTGTCTTCGCCCATGCGCATCACGAACGTGGCGCCCATGCGGTTGACCATGGAATTGGTCACCGCAGTGGCGATGATTTCGCGCTTCAGGCGATGGCGTTCCATGTGCGGCGCGTATTTTTCCTGGAGCGGCGTCGGGAAATAGCGACGCAATTCCTTCGATAGATACGGATCTTCCGGCACATCGGACTCGAGCAATTGCTGGAACAGCACGATCTTGGAATACGACAACAGGATCGACAGTTCCGGCCTGGTCAGGCCCAGCCCGCGCGCCTTGCGCTCGGCGAACTCGGCATCGCTGGGCAGGTATTCGATCTGGCGGTCGAGCAAGCCCTGTGATTCCAGCGTGCGGATGAAATGCTGCTTGGCGCCGATGCGCGCGACCGACATGCGCTCCATCAGGCTGATCGCCTGGTTCTGGCGATAATTGTCGAGCAGGACCAGGCGCGCGACTTCGTCGGTCATCGCCGCGATCTCGGCGTTGCGCGTGTCATAGGTCAATTCGCCGCGCCGCACCGCGTCGCCGAGCAGGATCTTGATGTTGACCTCGTGGTCGGACGTATCCACGCCCGCCGAGTTGTCGATGAAGTCGGTGTTGAGCAGCACGCCATTGAGCGCCGCTTCGATGCGGCCGCGCTGGGTGAATCCCAGGTTGCCGCCCTCGCCCACCAGCTTGCAACGCAGATCCTTGCCGTTGATGCGAATCGCGTTGTTGGAGCGGTCGCCGACATCCGCATTGGTTTCGGTTTCGGCCTTGACGTAGGTGCCGATGCCGCCGTTCCACAACAAATCGACCGTCGCCTTGAGGATCGCGCGCTTGAAGTCGTTCGGCGACAGCGAATCCGTGCCCGCATCGATGCCCAGCGCCTCGCGCACCGGTGCGGAAACTGGAATCGACTTCGCACTCAGCGGATACACGCCGCCGCCGGCGCTGATCAGCTTCGTGTCGTAGTCCGCCCACGACGAACGCGGCAACTTGAACAGGCGCTCGCGTTCGGCAAAGGATTTGCCGGCATCCGGATTCGGGTCGAGGAAGATGTGGCGGTGATCGAATGCGGCAAGCAGGCGCGTGTGCCGCGACAGCAGCATGCCGTTGCCGAATACGTCGCCGGACATGTCGCCGATGCCGACGCAGGTGAAGTCCTGATTTTGGCAGTCGCGCGCCAGCGCGCGGAAATGGCGCTTGACCGACTCCCAGCCGCCGCGCGCGGTGATGCCCATGCCCTTGTGGTCGTAACCGACCGAACCGCCCGACGCGAACGCGTCGCCGAGCCAGAAACCGTGTTCGGCGGAAATCGCGTTCGCGATGTCGGAAAACGTGGCTGTACCCTTGTCCGCGGCGACGACCAGATACGGATCGTCCGCGTCGTGGCGCACGCAATTTTGCGGATGCACGACCTTGCCGTCGACCAGGTTGTCGGTGATGTCGAGCATGCCGTTCATGAACAGGCGGTAGCAGGCGATGCCCTCGGCAAGTTGTGCATCGCGATCACCGCTGACGGGCGGGCGCTTGACGAAAAATCCGCCCTTGGAACCGACCGGCACGATGACGGTGTTCTTGACCATCTGCGCCTTGACCAGGCCCAGGACCTCGGTGCGGAAATCCTCGCGCCGATCCGACCAGCGCAGGCCACCGCGCGCGACCGGGCCGAAGCGCAGGTGCACGGCTTCCACACGCGGCGCGTAGACGAAAATCTCGCGGTAGGGTTTCGGCTTGGGCAGGTCCGGCACCCTGGACGAATCGAACTTGAAGCTGATGTATTCGCGCGCGCGGCCAGCGGGCGTCTGGAAGTAGCTGGTGCGCAACATCGCGCCGATCACGCCGAGGAAGCCGCGCAGGATGCGATCTTCATCCAGGCTCGCCACGCGGTCGAGCAGGATGCGCAGCGCCGCGACGATCGCCTGCATCTGCGCGTCGCGCGGCTGGCTGCGCACATCGATCAGGGCATCCACGAACCCGCTGTGGGAACTTGCGATTTCTGCAGGCAGCAGGACTTCAAGCTCGCGGCGCAGGCGCTTGCGCGCGCCCTCGAGTACGGTCTTGCCCGGATCCTCGCGCTGCGGATCGAACTTGGCTTCGAAGAACTCGACCAGCAGGCCCGCGATCAACGGATAACGGTTGAGGGTTTCCTCCATGTAGCTTTGCGAAAACGTCGCATTGGTCTGCACGATGTACTTGCAGATGCCGCGCAGCATCGCGACCTGGCGCCAACCCAGATTCGCGCCGAGGATCAGCTTGTTGAAGCCGTCGCTTTCCGCCTGCCCGCGCCAGATGCGCTCGAAGCTGGACTGGAATCCATCACGCACCTGGTCGAGGTCGAAACCCAGAGGCGCCGAAGGTTCGACTTCGAAATCCTGGATCACCGCAGCGCTGTCGCCGAGTTTCATCTCGTAGGGATGTTCGGACAGGATCTTCAGGCCCATGTTTTCGAGCATCGGCAACGCTTCGGACAAGGTGATCGGCGCGCCGTAGCGGAACAGCTTGAAGCGCAAACCGTCGCCATCCTTGCCGCTGCGATACAGGGACAGGCGCAGGTCACCGGCATCCTTCAGGCTGGCGATGGATTCCACATCCAGCGCCGCAACCTCGGCGCTGACGTCCTCGATGTAACCCGCGGGCAACGCCCGGCCAAAGCGGGTAGCCAGCTTGATCCCCTTCTCCTCGCCATGCTTGCGCACCAGCTCGTCGCGCAGGCTGTCGCGCCAGTTGCGCACGATCTGGCCGATGCGATCTTCGAGTTGCGCGGTGTCGTATTGGGGAATCGCGCCGGCCGTCGGGCGCGCGATCAGGTGCAGGCGCGCCAGCGCGGATTCGCCGACACTGATCGCAGAATCCACGCGTTCGCCGCGGAAGGTTTCCTTGAGCAGGCCCTCGATGCGCTCGCGCACGTCGGCGGTGAAGCGGTCGCGCGGCATGAACACCATGCACGAAAAGAAGCGGCCGTACTTGTCGCGACGCACGAACAGGCGCGCACGTGAACGACCCTGAAGACCGAGTACGCCGGTGGCGGTTGCGAACAGCTCGTCTTCGCTGGACTGGAACAGCTCGTCGCGCGGCAGCGTTTCGAGGATGTGGCGCAGGTTCTTGCCGGAATGCGAATCGCGGCGCAACCCGGAGCGGTTCATCACCGCCTCGAACTTGTGCCGCAACAGCGGAATTTCCCACGGCCGGCGCGCGTAGGCACTGGACGTGAACAATCCGATGAAACGCCGTTCCGCCACCGGCACGCCATTGGCATCGAACTCGATCACGCCGATGTAATCCATGTATCCGGGACGATGCACGCTGGAGCGGGCATTGGTCTTGGTCAGGATGATTGCATCGATTGCGCCGGACTGCGGCAGGTCGCGCGCGGCCAGCGACTTGAGCGAGCGCGGCGCCATCGCGCGATTGCTGCCGTGCAGGATGCCAAGGCCCGAGCCATCCACGGCCTGCAGCACTTCCTCGCTGCCGGATTTGGCGACGCGATATTCCCGATAGCCAAGAAACGTGAAATGATCGGCCGCCGCCCAGCGCAGGAATTCCTGCGCCTCGGCAATGCCGGCCGCATCCACGGGCAGCTTCTGCTTGCCCAGGTCCTCGGCGATCGCCAACATCTTGTCGCGCATCGCCGGCCAGTCGCGATAGCACATGGCAACGTCGTCCAGCGCCGCACGCAAGACCTGTTCAAGGCGCGCGCGTTCGGCCGGATCGGCAACGCGGTCGATCTCGAAATGCATCAGCGATTCGGGCTTGCCCTTGCCGGCATCCGATCCGAACGCAAGCACGTTGCCGCCGGCATCGCGCTCGACGCCGTACACCGGATGCGCGACCAGATGCACGTTCAAGCCGGCCTGCCCGACCGCGATGCCGACCGAATCGACCAGGAACGGCATGTCGTCGGTGACGATGTCGATGACCGTGTGCGCGGAATCGTAACCGTCGGCGTCTTGCGCCGGGTTCGATACACGCAGATTCGGCGTGCCGGGTTTGCGCACGCGCGCGAACTCCAGCAACCCGCGCATCATCCCCGTCCAGCCGGCAACGTCATGTGCACGCACGTCTTCGGCATCGATGCGGCGGAAGAAGTGTTCAACGAACGGCCGCGCCAGTGGCGTCGACGTGGCGCCAAGCGCCGCCAGGACCGCATGCGAAAGGGAGTCGTCTGCGCGCTCGACGGCGCTGGAATTGGCGTTCATGGGAATCCGTCCGGAACGGGAAATACGGGATGCAAAGGATACCCCTTCGCACCAAGCATTCGCCAGCCGCGCACGGCCCGGCGCCGGCCCGGAAACGCCCTGCGTCAGACGCGGTTCAGCGCAGCCCGGTCTCGTTGCGCGCAATCACCATGCGCTGGATTTCAGACGTGCCTTCATAGATTTCGGTGATCTTGGCGTCGCGGAAGTAACGCTCCAGCGGCATTTCCTTGGAATAACCCATGCCACCGTGTACCTGTACAGCCTGGTGCGTGATCCACATCGCCGCTTCGGACGCGGTGAGTTTGGCTACCGCGGCTTCGGTGGAAAAACGCCCGCCCTGCTGCTTGGTCCAGGCCGCGCGCAGGGTCAGCCAATGCGCCGCATCGAGCTTGCATTTCATGTCCGCGATTTTTTGCTGGATCATCTGGAACGAACCGATCGACTGGCCAAACGCCTTGCGGTCGCGTGCATAGACGAGCGTGGCCTCGTAGGCCGCGCGCGCCAGTCCCACCGCCTGCGAGGCGATGCCGATGCGACCGGCATCGAGCACGCCCATCGCGATCTTGAAGCCGTGGCCTTCCTCGCCGATCACGTCCGCAGCCGGCGCATGGTAGTCGGTGAACTCGATCTCGCAGGTGGCCGAGGCGCGAATGCCGAGTTTCGGTTCGGTCTTGCCGCGATGGAAACCTGCCCGTTCGGTGTCGATCATGAACGCGGTGATCCCGCGTGCGTGCTTGTCCGGATCGGACATGGCGAACAACAGGATGTATTTCGCCACCGGACCGGACGTGATCCAGCTCTTCTTGCCGTTGATGACGAAGCTGCCGTCAGCCTGTTTCGCCGCGCGGCAACGCATGGCGGTGGCATCAGAACCCGATTGCGGTTCGGTCAGCGCGAACGCACCGATCGCCGCGCCGCTTGCGATCGGGGTGACGTATTTGTGTTTCTGTTCTTCGTTGCCGAATTTCAGCAGGCCGTTGCAGTACAGCGTGTTGTTCACCGACATGATGGTCGAATGCGCGCAGTCGGCTTCGGCGATTTCCATCATCGCCAGCACGTAGGCGATGGAATCCATGCCGGCGCCGCCGTATTCGCTCGGAACCTCGATACCCATCAGGCCCAACTGACCCATCTCGCGGATGTTGGCCAGCGGAAACTCGCCGGACTTGTCGAAATCGGCCGCCACCGGCGCGATACGCTTTTGCGCGAAATCGCGGGCGATGGCCTGGATTTGCAGTTGTTCTTCGCTGAAGTGGAAATCCATCGGGGCTCCTTGTGTGCCGTCATTCCGGCCAAGGATTGGCCGGAATCCAGGAGGCAGGACGCCACCAGAAAAGACACTGGATTCCGGCTTTCGCCGGAATGACGAGCAAAAAACGGTGTGCGAATTCTACCGTTTCCCGCCCTTCCACGTCAGCGACCCCGGCTCCGGCAAGGCGGAGAAATCGCAAGGCGGATGCGCAAGGCGCTGGTCCAGCAGCCACGGCAACAACGCCGGCGTGGAATAGGCGTGATGCCAGATCACGTGCATCTCGTTCGGATATTCGGTGTAGATCGGATGCCCGCCAAGTGCGCGCAAGGCGCGCACGACCGCGCGCGAGCCGATCATCGCCCCGCCGTAACCGGTTTCCACATCCGTATCGTTGTCCTTGGCGCCGTGGAAAATCCATTCGGGAATGTCACGGATCGAAGCCATGCCCGCCAGCTCGGTCATGCCCGACATCGGCACGCCGGCGGCGAAACATTCCGGCCAGGTCTTGAATGCATCCCATACGCCCGTCCCGCCGTCGGAGATGCCGGTGAGGTAGATGCGGCGCGCATCGATGGGAAATCGCTGGAGCGCATCGCGCACCACTGCGGCCACGCGCGCCGGCGGCCAATAGCCACCAGTCGTCTGCGGCGCGACATAGACCAGCGGGATACTGCCGTGGATGGCTTGATCCAGCCACAACATCGAGCCGTTGCCGTAGCCTGCCAGTTGCGATTCGTTGTCGGTGCCGTCCTGCCAGTCGCCGTGCAGGAACACGATCAGTGGCAGCTTCTCGCCGCCGATGCGGCCCGGCGTCTGGATGGCGCGATACGGCACGTGCAATGCGTCGGTCGTCCAGTATTTGGCCAGCGCCGAATACGCAACATCGGCT
>JAFEEK010000177.1 GCA_018241165.1 Pseudomonadota bacterium | reverse complement strand
TCATGCGATCGGCGATGTCTACGTTTCGCTCAGTCATGGCGAAGGCTGGGGGCTCGGCGCGTTCGAGGCAGCGACGCTGGCCAAGCCGGTCGTGATGACCGGCTGGGGCGGGCAATGCGAATTCCTCGGCGCCGATTGGCCGGGAGCCGTGCCGCATGCGCTCGAGCCGGCGCCGTTGTGGCCGCCGCAACGGCCATCGTATTTTCCGAACCAGCGCTGGGCGCGGCCCGACATCGGTGCAGCGGCGACATTGCTGCGCGACGCCATGCGCGACGGCGAGCCGATGCAGTCGGCGATGCGCACGATTCGCGAACGCATCGTGCGCGACTACGCCGAACCGGTGCTGGCGAATGCACTGATCGAGGCGATTGCATGAACCCGCGCCGCGATTTCCATTTCGTGTTCGGCCTGCGCGAACAGAGCGAGCCGTTGCATATCCTGCACTACCTGTGCCTGGCATCGTGTCGCGCCGTGAATCGTCCGGATACGATCCATTTCCACTATCGCCACGAACCGTTCGGACCGTGGTGGGACGCGATCAAGCCGCACCTGCGCCTGGTGCGCGTGCCGGATTCGGTGTCCGGGTTCGAACCCGGACGCTATGCGCAAAGCGCGGAAGGGCGGCTGATCGAGCGGCTGGGATTGAGCTATGCGCACGAGGCGGATTTCCTGCGCCTGGATATCCTGAACGAGTGCGGCGGCGTTTACGCGGACATGGATACGTTGTTCGTGCGCGCGTATCCGGATGCATGGTTCGCCGAGGATTTCGCCATCGGCGATGAAAACGCGCCGGGTGCGGCAGGACAGGTGATGCGGCCGACGCTGTGCAACGCGGTGATGTTCGCGCAGCCGAAATCGCGTTTCGTGCAGGCCTGGCGCGAGCGCATGACCGCGGCATTCGACGGCAGTTGGAGCGGGCATTCCTGCCATGAGGCCGCGCGCCTGTGGCGCGTCATGCCCGATGCCCTGCGCGTGCTGCCGCGTGAATATTTCTACCGCTACGGCAGCACGATTGCCGGTCTGCGCACCTTGCTCGAAGAATCCGATCGCGACCGCGCGGATGTGTACAGCATGCACCTGTGGGCGCACTTGTGGTGGAGCCAGACGCGCACGGATTTTTCCGCCGTGCATGCCGGGGAAATCGATGAAACCTGGATTCGCACGCGCGATTGCACGCTGGCAAACCTGGCGCGAGCCTTCCTCGATTAGCCCGCGATTTCCAACGCACCGCCCTCATGCGGCATGCGCAGCGGGCCGAGCGCCGGCGCGTATTCGGCAAGACGTCGGCGCAGGTTGGCCTCGCGCTGCAGCAGGGCGGCATGGCCGAGCCGCTTGGCGCGCGCGATCGCCGCGTGGTGTACGTCGTTGAATGTGTTGGCGCCGTGACAGACGTAGATCGAGCACCAGCCGGCACCGCGCAGGCGCGCCATGGATTCGCCGTTGCGCAGGATTTTCAGCAGCACATCGGTGTCCTCGCCGCGCGCCAGGTCCGCGTAACGCGGCAGACGCTCGCGCCGGCCCAGCAAGGATCCCTGCACCACGTTGAGCGGATACGCCTCGCGGTTCCAGTCGTCCCAGTACAACTCGCCGCGCGCCGGAAACCAGTGCAACTGGTCGCACAGGCACGCAAACGATGCATTCGTATCGCACAGTGCGCGCCACTGCAGCGCAAGGCGCTCGGGATGATAGCGATCGTCGTCGTCCCACTGGCAGAAGTATTCGCCGGCTGCCGCATCGACAGCCACGTTGCGCAGCGTGCCGAGGCGCGATCCCGGCGGATGCCGGATGATCCGAATCGTGGCCGCATGAATGGCTGCGGCGAGCGCCGACAATTCGTCGTGAAACGCGCCATCGCCGTCATGCACGATCACCAGTTCGCGATCGGCATGCGTTTGCGCGGCGAAATCGCCGAGCGCCAGCCGTGCCAGCGCCAGCCGCGAGGCTTGGGTTATCATCAAGCAACTGATCATCGCGCAGGATTGTAAGCGACTGATGCAAAAGAGTCCGTTGCACAAGATCGGCTACATCCTGACCTGGCGCGATGACGCCAGCGGCCAACGGCGCGCCAACCTGATGGCGGTGCTGGCGTGGCTGGCCGGGCACCCGCAAATCGAGCCCATCCTCGTCGAGCAGGATGCCGTGCCGCGCCTGGATGGCGCCTTGCCGCATCCGCACTGCATGCATGTATTCGCCTACAACCCCGGGCCCTTCAACAAGAGCTGGGGATTGAACGTCGGCTTTCGCCGCAGCACGCACGCATGGCTGGCGTTCGCCGATGCGGATATCGTGCTGGGCGATGCGCTGGCCGGTGTGCAGCAGCATCTGGACCGGGGCAACCAGGCGATCAAGCCGTACCGTCGGCTGGTCGACCTCGATGATGCGGAAAGCGCCCGCGTGCGCGCCGGCGAATTCGATTTCGTGCCGGATCGAAGGGGTTCTGCGCCGAACCGCGAAGGCGTTGGCGAGCGCATTGTCTTTGCCGGTGGGCTGTTTTTGATCGCGCGCGGCGCGTTCAGGCGCATCGGCGGATGGGACGAGCGCTTCCGCGGTTGGGGTGGCGAAGACGACGCCATGAGCTACCGGCTCGAACGCGCGCGAGTTGCCGGGATCGAGCTCGACAGCCGGCCCGCCGTGCACCTGGCGCATCCGCGCGGGCAGGAAACGACGTTTGCGCAGCCGCACTATGCGGCGAACCGCAACCTGCTGGAAGGCTACCGGCACATGGAAGATGCGCAACTGGAGCGATTCTCGGAAATCCAGATGCAGATCATCGGCAACCACGACAAGTACCGTCCTGAATGAACGCACCCGCGCCACGCCTGCTGATCGGAACGCCGGCCTACGGCGGCATGCTGCACAGCGATTGCGTCAGCGCGTTGCTGCAATACCAGCGCGCCGGCATTGAATTCGCGCTGATGTGCATCAGCAATGAAAGCCTGATAAC
>JAFEEK010000176.1 GCA_018241165.1 Pseudomonadota bacterium | reverse complement strand
GAGGATCGCGCGCAGGCGCGGATCGACCTGGCCCGGGCCGGCAAGCGTCCGGACTGGAGCGTGAGCCTGAATTACGGCGAGCGCATCCATCGCGCCGACATGGTCAGCGTGATGGTCGGTTTCAGCCTGCCGCTGTTTCCCGGCAATCGCCAGGATCGCGACATCAGCGCGCGCCATGCCGAGCGCGATGCGCTGCTGGCCGAACACGAGGACGCGCGCCGTGCCCAGCGCGCAGAGGTCGCCGGTGCGTTGGCCCGTTGGCAGGGTGAGGACAAACAGGTACGGCGCTACCGGGACGAGTTGTTGCCACTCGCGCAAGACCGTTCGCGCACTGCGCTGGCCGCGTATCGCGGCGGCGAATCGCTGCAACCCTGGCTCGACGCGCGCCGCGACGAGATCGACACGCGTATCGCTTATGCACAGGCGCTTGGCGCATGGGGCAAGACCTGGGCCGAGCTCGCCTACCTGATCCCGAATGACGAAACCGCGCGCATCGTGTTGCCGGAGGTATCCCAATGAGGCGTCTCGTGCTTGTATCCGCCGCATTGCTTGCGCTGGTCGTGGCCGGCGCAGTCGGCTACTTCATGGCGCCGCGTTCGATGCCATCGCACGCGCAGCCCGCCGTGGGGCAATCGTCCGGCAAGCAGATCCTGTACTGGTACGACCCGATGCGACCCGACGAACATTTCAACAAACCCGGCAAGTCGCCCTTCATGGACATGCAGCTGCTGCCGAAGTATGCGCAAGCAGGCGGTGCCGAGAAGCAAAACGGCGTGCGCATTTCGCCGGTCCAGATACAAAACCTCGGCGTGCGCACTGCGCAGATCAAGGTTGGCCGGTTGTCCGCTACCGTGAATGTTCCCGGCACCGTGGCGTGGAATCCGCAGCTCGCGGTGACGGTCAGCGCGCGCACCAATGCCACGCTCGAAAAGCTCTATGTGCGCGCGCCGTTCGCGCCGGTGAAAGCCGGCCAGCCGCTGGCGGAAATACTCGCCCCGCAGTGGAGCGCGGCGGCGGCGGAATACTTCGCATTGAGTGATGCCAAATCCGCCGCGGGACGTGCGTTGCAGACGTCGGCGCGCATGCGCCTGCGCGCGCTGGGCATGGACGATGCGACGATCCGCGGCCTGCGCGCGGGCAGTGGCACGATCACCCTGCGCGCGCCGATCGACGGCGTGGTCGGACAGCTCGACGTCAAGCAAGGCCAGCAGGTCGGCGAAGGCATGCCGATCATGACCATCACCGGCCTCGACACGGTCTGGATCGAGGCTGCGATTCCGCAGGCCCAAAGCGGCGGCATCGGCGCGGGCACGCCGATCGCCGCGACGGTCAGCGCACTGCCGGGCGAAACCTTCCACGGCGAAGTGGAAGCCCTGTTGCCCGACGTCGATCCGGCGACCCGCACCCGGCGCGCGCGGATCGTGCTTGCCAATCCCCAACACAGGCTCGTGCCCGGCATGTTTGCCGACCTGCGTATCGAGACTGCGGCAAATGCCATGCATCCGCTTGTCCCCGATGAGGCGATCATCGCCGATGGCCTCGATACCCGCGTGATCGAGGCCTTGGACGATGGGCAGTTCAAGCCGGTGCGGGTGAAGACCGGCCGCTCGGGCGACGGCATGACGGAAATTCTCGACGGGCTCGCCGGCGGCGAGCGCATCGTGACCTCGGGACAGTTCCTGATCGATTCGGAAGCGAGTTTGTCCGGCGCCCTGGAGCGGCTGGATGCGACAGCGCCGGCCGCTGCCGCCGGAGCGCATTGATGATTGCGCGCCTGATCCGCTGGTCCATCGCCAACCGCGGCATGGTGCTGCTGGCGGCGTTGGCGCTGGCCGTCGCCGGCGCGCTTTCGATGCTGCGCATTCCGCTCGATGCGTTGCCCGACCTGTCCGATACCCAGGTGATCGTGCGCACCGCATGGCCGGGGCAGTCGCCGCAACTGGTGGAGGATCAGGTGACCTATCCGCTGGCCACCACGATGATGTCGGTGCCGGGGGCGACCGCGGTGCGCGGCTATTCGTTCTTCGGCGATTCCTTCATGTACATCCTGTTCGCCGACGGCACCGATCCGTACTGGGCGCGTTCACGCGTGCTCGAATACCTGAGCCAGGCGCGCGACAAGTTGCCGGCGAATGTCGGTCCGGCGCTCGGTCCCGATGCGACCGGCGCCGGCTGGATCTACGAATACGCGCTCGTCGATCGCAGCGGCAAGCACGACCTTGGCCAGCTGACCGCGCTGCAGGACTGGTTTCTGCGCTATCGCCTGAAGACCGTGCCGAACGTGGCGGAAGTCGCCACCGTCGGCGGCATGGTGCAGGCATGGCAGGTGGTGCTCGATCCGCAGGCGCTGGCCGCGCGCGGGCTGAGCGTGGCGCAGGTCGAAGGCGCGATCAGGCAAGCCAACGGCGCCAGTGGCGGTTCGGTGATCGAACAGGGCGAAGCCGAGCTGATGGTGTCGAGCGAGGGTTATCTGCAAGCGCACGAGGACTTCGCGCACATTCCGGTGGCGACCGCCAGGGATGGCACGCCGGCGTTGCTGCAAGATATCGCGACGATCCGGCGCGGCCCATCCTTCCGCCGCGGAATCGCCGAGCTGGATGGGCAAGGCGAGGCGGTCGGCGGACTCGTGATCCTGCGCTACGGCAAGAACGCACTCGCGACGGTCGAGGCGGTCAAGGCGCGGCTTGCGGAGTTGCAGAAGAGCCTGCCGCCGGGTGTGCAGATCGTGACCACCTACGACCGCTCGCAACTGATCGGTGCCGCGGTCCAGACCCTGAGCCAGCGGCTGTTGGAGGAATTCATCATCGTCGCGCTGGTGTGCGCGCTGTTCCTGTGGCACCTGCGTTCATCGCTGGTCGCGGTGATCACGTTGCCGCTGGGCGTGCTGGCCGCATTCATCGTGATGGATGTGCAGGGCGTCTCCGCCAATCTGATGTCGCTGGGCGGCATCGCGATCGCGATCGGCGCGATGGTGGATGCCGCCGTGGTGATGATTGAAAACACGCACAAGCATCTGGAAGTCTGGCGCGAGGCGCATCCGAGCCGGCGCGAACCGGACGGCCGCGAGCGCTGGCAGCTGGTCGGTGATGCCGTCTGCGAAGTCGGCCCGGCGTTGTTCGTGAGCCTGCTCGTGATCACGCTCTCGTTCGTACCGGTGTTCGCCTTGCAGGCGCAAGAGGGCCGGCTGTTCAAGCCGCTCGCTTTCACCAAGACCTATTCGATGGCGGCCGCCGCCGGGTTGTCGGTTACGCTGATTCCGGTGTTGATGGGTTATCTGGTGCGCGGTCGCATCCGGCCGGAACACGCCAACCCGGTCAACCGGCTGATCGGTGCGATCTACCGTCCGATGCTGGCCTGGGTGCTGCGCGCGCCACGCACGGTGTCGATCGTCGCGGCGATCGTGCTGGTGTCGGCGCTGTTGCCGCTGTCGCGGCTCGGCAGCGAGTTCATGCCGCCGCTGAACGAGGGCACCCTGTTGTACATGCCGACCGCGCTGCCGGGCCTTTCCGCCGGCAAGGCTGCGCAGTTGCTGCAGCAGACCGACCGCATGCTCAAGACCGTGCCGGAAGTCGCGCACGTGTTCGGCGTGGCGGGGCGGGCCGACACCGCAACCGACAATGCACCGCTGGAGATGTTCGACACCACGATCACGTTCAAGCCGCAGAGCGAGTGGCGTCCCGGCATGACCATGGACAAGCTGAAAGTGGAACTCGATCATGCGGTGCAGGTGCCGGGCCTGACCAATCTGTTCGTGTTTCCGATCCGCAGCCGCACCGAAATGCTGCTCACCGGAGTCAAGACCCCGATCGGCATCAAGGTGATGGGTCCGGATCTGGGTGAGTTGCAACGCATCGCCCAGCGGATCGAAGCCGTCGCCAGGACCGTGCCGGGCGTCGACTCCGCGATCGCCGAACGCAGCGCCGGCGGGCGCTACGTGCAGGTGCATGTCCGGCGCGATGCCGCAGCGCGCTACGGGCTGAGCCAGCAGGACGTGCAATCGTTGATCGGTACCGTCGTGGGGGGCGAGCCGATCGGCGAAACGGTGCAAGGTCTGGAACGGTTTCCGATCGTGTTGCGCTATCCGTCCGGCGCACGCGATTCGCTGGCGGCGTTGCGCGCATTGCCGATCGTTGCGCCTGGCGGTGCGCAGGTGACGCTGGATCAGGTCGCGGACGTGGCTGTCACCAGCGGACCGCCGATGATCGCGAGCGAAGATGGCGTGCCGACGACGTATGTCTATGTGGACACAGCGAGCAGCGATCTCGGCGGCGTGGTGGCTGCGTTGCAACAAGCGGTCGCCCGGCAGGTGCAACTGCCATCCGGATACACGCTGGGCTGGGCCGGGCAATTCGAGTATCTGCAACACGCCAAGGCACGCCTGGAGTGGGTGGTGCCGGCAACGATCGCGATCGTGTTCCTGCTGATCTACCTGGTGTTCCGCGACGCCGCGCAGGCCGGAATCATCCTGCTGACGGTGCCGCTGGGGCTCGTCGGCGGCCTCTGGCTGACATGGCTGCTCGGCTATGCGGTGTCGGTCGCCGTGGTGATCGGTTTTATCGCGCTCGCGGGCCTCAGTGCTGAGTTTGGCGTCGTGATGGTGCTGTACCTGCGCCACGCCTGGCAGCGCCGGGTCGACGCCGGGGAACTGACTCATGCGGCACTGGACGCCGCGATTGCCGAAGGCGCGCTGCTGCGCGTGCGCCCGATCGCGATGACGGTGGCGGTGGTCGTCGCGGGCCTGCTGCCGATCATGGTCGGCGGCGGTGCGGGTTCGGAACTGGTGCGGCGCATTGCCGCGCCGATGATCGGTGGCATGATCACCGCGCCGATCCTGTCGATGCTGGTGATTCCGGCGGCATTCCGCTTGCTCGAACGCCGCCGCATGCGCCTGCGCGCAAAGGCTTGACTCTGGACCATGCTCCAGGGTCTATGCTGCGTGCCATGACCACTCAAACTACACCGCACCTGGGCATCGGCGCCGTCGCCAAACGCGCCGGCGTCGGCGTCGACACGATCCGCTACTACGAGCGCGAAGGCTTGCTGCCGGCGCCGCAGCGGCGCCTGTCCGGCTACCGCGACTACGACGAAACGGCCGTGGAGCGCCTGCGCTTTATCCGCCGCGCCAAGACGCTCGGCTTCACGCTCGACGAAATCCGCGAACTGTTCGCGCTATCGGTCGATCGCGAACGCGGCGTGCGTGGCGTCAAGCAACGCGCCGAGACACGACTCGCCGAAGTCGAACGACGCATCCGCGAATTGCAGGACGTGCGGCGCGGCCTGAAACAACTCATTGGCGCCTGTCCGGGCCACGGCAAACTCGATGCGTGCCCGATCCTGCGCGCGCTGGGAGAGGAAAACACGCATGAACACGCATAACCATTCGCACGAAAATCATTCACACGAGCATGGCGAAGGCGCGCATGCGCACGCTGGCAATGCCGCTGCGGGACAGCACGCTTGCTGCTCGTCATCGGCGAAAACGCCGGAGAATGCCGTAACCGATCCCGTATGCGGAATGAAGGTCGATCCGCACACGGCCAGGCACAGCGCCGAGCATGCCGGCCGCACGTATTATTTCTGTTCCGCGCGCTGCCGCGAAAAATTCGTCGCCGAGCCGGCGCGCTATCTGGGCGGCGAATCGGCCGCTGTTGCGCCGCCGCCCGCGGGCACGATCTACACCTGCCCGATGCATCCGGAAGTGCGCCAGGTCGG
>JAFEEK010000175.1 GCA_018241165.1 Pseudomonadota bacterium | reverse complement strand
GCGGGCGAGGAACAATTCAACACGCTCGAACGGAATGCGATCGCCCGCATCGGCGCCGTAGTGCGCTTCGGCGATGCGGCCATGTTCATCGACGAGGAAATCCGCCGGCATCAGGTTGCTCGTCTTCAGGCCGGCCAACCCAACGATGCGCAAACCTTTGAGCAGGGTGGGGATACGTGAAAGGATCCCCTTGTACTTGCGCCACGTTGAACGCTCGATGCCGTAGGCCTGATAGGTTGCGCCGCTCGGATCGGCGATCACCGGGAACGGCCGTGGTTTGCGCGAAACGAAGCGGCGAACCTCGTCCGGCGTGGCGGAGAAAACCGCGATCACATCCACGCCGAGCGCGGCAAGGCTCGCGTGCTTCTGGGTCAATTCGTAGATGCGGAAATTGCAAAACGGGCAAGCCGGATCGCGAAAGAAGCACAGCAAGGTGCGGCGACCATTCGTGCCGAGAAAAACAGACTTGCCTTCGATATCGGTCAGCGGAAGTTTCGGCGCCTTGGCCGGTGCAGTCAGTCTCATGATGTTGCCCCTGTATTCGTGGAAGGGATGCCTGATTTGTACCTGTGATGCAGCAAAAGCAAAAAATGTTCCCGCTCAGCGCGGCGCGGGTCGCAACGCCAGCGAATGCTTCGATTCGCCGGGCAAAAACGGCATGGCCTTGCCGGCCGCCCAGGCTGCGTCGCCGGCGCCGTAAAACGGCGACAGCGGATTGTCGCTTTGCCCACCGGGCATGTGGAAATAGCCGTATTCCTCATGGCCGGGTTCCACCGCGAAACGTTCGGACGCGCCGAAAGCCGACGCCTGCACGCGCGGCATGTTGATGTCGCCGGGCAGCTCGCGGCTGGGCATGTCGAGCAGCCAGCCCATGCCGGGCAGCGCGACGCTGAGCGGATGGCGAATGCGGGTCTTCGTGACTTCGCCCCAATTGCGCTTCGCGATGCCGCCGGGCATGTCGGCGAGGCGCGTGCCGACGCGTTCGGCGCATTTTTTCAGCAAATCGTCCCAATTCGCATAACCCGGCGGCAGCAGGTTTTCCGGGCGATGCAGCAGGATGTCGTCGACCAGGGTTTCGGCCTGGCCCAGTTTGGGCAATTTGAAACCCGTATCTTTCGTGCGCACGGCGGCGGCGAATCCGTCGAGCACGGTGTCGATCGTCTCCTGCCGGAAGTCGTGCGCAAGGCGGTAACCGACCGAAGCGGGGTCGGCTCGCTCGTTCCAGTCGTTCGTATACTTTTTCATGTCGGCGAACGGCGCGGCATCACCGGCCTTCGCCAGCACCTTGCCGAGCAGTTCGTGCCAGTTCTTCATCAACAGGGCGCGATCGTCGAGCTGGATCGCGAGCATGTCGTCGGGCGTGAACTGCGTCTTTGCCTTCAGATCGTCGCGGATCTGGCGCGCGCGCGCGCCGAAGTCGTAGCCGCCGTCGCCGAGCTTGGCGTAGTCGGGGCTTTGCCAGTCCAGCGTGCGCGCGTTCGCCGTCCAGATGCGCTGCCACGGCGGATTCGACAATCGCGGATACTCGGCCGGCGCCAGCCAGCCGTTCCAGCCGGTGTTCGCCAGGCTCCAGTCGCAGGGCAGCAACGGATCGCAGGCGCCCTCGCGCTTCGGGATTTTCCCGGCGATCGTCCAGGCGATGTTGCCGGCGCGATCGCCGACGATGAAATTCTGCGCCGGCATGCCGGCGGAATTGGCGATCTCTACGGCCTCGTCCACGGTTTCGGCGGTATCCATGCGCGCGAACTGCATGTTCACGCCGCCGGGCTCGATTGCCGTCCACGCCAGCGCCAGCGGTGCGCCGTCGCCATCCTTGCCGAGAACGTCTTTGCCAAGGATTGGCCCCCATTGCGTGTCGCGCACCTCGAGTTTCACGTCTGGCGCATTGTGGACTTTGATGATTTGTGTACTTTGTGCAATGGGTTTCCAGCCATCGACAGTCCGGTAGCGATTTGCATCCTTTGGATCGAGGTCGACGCGTACCCAGTCCATCCAGTCGCCATAGCTGTTGGTGAAGCCCCAGGCAACATGACGGTTGCTGCCGGCGACGAGCGCGGGCAGGCCGGGCAGGGTGACGCCGATCAGATCGACCATCTGGCCGACGCGGCGCGGATTCGGATACATGATGCGTGCACGGAACCAGATATCGGGCACGCCGAGCATCAGGTGCATGTCGTTGGCGACGAGCGCCGCGTGCGTGGCGGTCAGCGCACCATTGACGCCAAAGCCGTTGCTGCCGGGCGTCGTCTTCGGCTCGGCGCGTGGCGGCGGCATGTGCAGCAGTTTCGGATCGAGCTTGCGCAGATCGATGTCGGCGACGCCGGGCAGAGCCGGGTAGTTCATCGGCGGGCCGGTCAGCGGCGCGTCCCACGGCCCGCCGCTGGCGGACAGGAATTTGTACACATTCTCGCCCAGCGCGGCCTTGATCTGCATGAACGCGGTTTCGCGCGCGTTGTCCGCACCATTGAGGTCGAAGAACATCGCGTCGATGGCGAGGATGCTGTCGGCATCCGTCCATGGAGCGGGTTTCTCGCCGAGCAACCAGTATTCCCAGGGCCGCGAGCGCAGCGCGACAAGTCCGGCATTGATGCCATCGCGGTAAGCGTCGAGCGTGGCACGCTCGTCCGGCACAAGCGTCGCCAGCGCCGCTTCGGCGCGCTCGCGCAGGCGGAACGGGCGGCGTTGTTCGTCCATCTTCAACGCGGCTGCGCCGACCAGTTCGGCGAGCTCACCGGCTGCGGCGCGGCGCATCAGGTCCATCTCGAAGAAGCGTTCCTGCGCGTGCACGAAGCCCAGCGCGTACATCGCGTCGTCGCGGCTTTGCGCTTTGATCGTGACGACGCCGAGCGCGTCGCGGTCAATTGTCACGTTTGCATGCACGCCGGTCAGCGCGCGCGAGCCGTCGAGCTGCGGCAGGCTGCCGCGCATGAGCAGCCAGGCGGCGAGGATCAACACGACGATGATGATGACCAGCGTGCTGAGGATGCGGCGAAGGAGGTGGCGTTGTTTTTTCATGGTCAGGCTGTCGTCTCGATTCGTTCGACTCGCGTAAAGCCGCGCGGCAGATTCCCGCCGCGCTGGGCGCGGTTGCCGTTGTATTCGACCAGGTCAGCCCACCTCAATATCAACTTGCGCGCACCGGCCCACAAGGTGACCTCACCCTTGCCCTCGCCGACCACCGCGATGCCGGCGACGCGCTCGCCATCGGCGAGTCTGGCTTTCGGGATCTCGATCAGCTTGTTGCCCTTGCCGCCGTTGTCGAGCTCGGGCAGTTCGGCGACGGAAAACATCAGCAGATGTCCGGCGTTCGTCGCGACCACGATGCGATCGCGCGCCGGGTCGCTCGCGTAGGCGGGCGCAAGCACGTGGGCCTTGTCGTCGAGATTGATGAGTTGCTTGCCGGCTTTCTTGTTCGCCAGCAACGCTTCGAACTTCGTCACGAAGCCGTAGCCGAAGTCCGTCGCCAGCACGAGCCGGGTTTCGGGTTCGGCGATCGCGATCGCGTCGAAACGCGCGCCCGGAGCGGGCGTGAAGCGGCCGGTCAGCGGCTCGCCGTTGCCGCGCGCGGACGGCAGCGTGTGCGCAGGCGTCGAATAACTGCGTCCGGACGAATCGATGAAGGCGACGTTCTGGTTGGTCTTGCCTTTCGCCGCGCCAAGGAAACCGTCGCCTTCGCGATAGCCGAGCGCGGGCGCGTCCACGTCATGGCCTTTGGCGGCGCGCACCCAGCCTTTTTCCGACAGCACCACGGTGAGCGGTTCGCTGGCCACCAGCGCGGATTCGTCCAGCGCCTGCGCCACGTCGCGCACGACCAGCGGCGAACGACGCGGGTCGCCGTATTTTTCCGCATCCGCAGCCAACTCATCCTTGATCAGCAATTTCAATTTCGCCGGCGATTTGAGCGTGACCGTGATGCGCGCGCGTTCCTCTTCCAGCGCGTCGCGTTCGGCGTTGAGCTTCATTTCTTCCAGCCGCGCGAGCTGGCGCAGTCGGGTTTCGAGGATGTAGTCGGCCTGTTCCTCGCTCAATTTGAAGCGCGCGATGAGAACCGGTTTGGGTTCTTCTTCCGTGCGCACGATTCGAATGACTTCATCAAGGTTGAGAAAAGCGATGCGCAGGCCTTCGAGCAGGTGCAGCCGGCGTTCGACTTTTTCCAGGCGATGATTCAGTCGTTTCGTCACGGTGCTGGTGCGAAATACCAGCCATTCGGCGAGGATCTGCTTGAGGTTCTTGACCTGCGGCTTGCCGTCGAGGCCGATCAGGTTCAGGTTCACGCGATAGCTGCGTTCCAGGTCCGTGGTCGCGTTCAGGTGCTGCATCATCTCGTCCAGATCCACGCGATTGCTGCGCGGAATCAGCACGATGCGCACGGGATTTTCGTGGTCGGATTCGTCGCGCACGTCTTCGAGCATCGGCAATTTTTTCGCACGCATCTGCTCGGCAATCTGGGCGATTATTTTTTCGCCCGACACCTGGTACGGCAGCGCGGTGATGACGACATTGCCGTTTTCGCAGCGATGCACGGCGCGACAGCGCACCGATCCGTTGCCGGTCGCGTACAGCGCGTGCAGGTCGCGCTTGGGCGTGATGATTTCGGCCTTGGTCGGATAATCCGGTCCCTTCACGTGGCGGCACAATTCCGCGACGCTGGCTTCGGGTTCGTCGAGCAGGTGGATGCAGGCCGCGGCGACTTCGCGCAGGTTGTGCGGCGGAATGTCGGTGGCCATGCCGACCGCGATGCCGGTCGCGCCGTTGAGCAGCACGTGCGGCACGCGCGCGGGCAGCCACACGGGCTCTTTCAGCGTGCCGTCGAAGTTCGGCGTCCAGTCCACCGTGCCCATGCCCAGTTCGTCGAGCAGCAATCCCGCGATCGGGGTCAGGCGCGACTCGGTGTAACGCATCGCGGCGAAGGATTTCGGGTCGTCCTGCGAGCCGAAGTTGCCCTGGCCGTCGATCAGCGGATAGCGATACGAGAACGACTGCGCCATCAGCACCATCGCCTCGTAACAGGCGCTGTCGCCGTGCGGATGAAACTTGCCGATCACGTCGCCGACCGTGCGCGCGGATTTCTTCGGCTTGGCGCCGGCATCCAATCCCAATTCGCTCATCGAATACACGATGCGCCGCTGCACCGGTTTCAGGCCGTCGCCGATGAAGGGCAGGGCGCGGTCGAGCACCACGTACATCGAATAATCAAGATACGCGCGCTCGGCGTAATCCTTGAGCGGAATCTGTTCGTAGCTGGCTTGCAGGTTCATGCGGGACACCGGAAAGGTATCCCGTCATTTTGCCGGAAAGCGCGGGCGAAGTGGTGCGCGCCTTCAACCTCAACGCGCGTGGCGCGCGGTGGTTCGTCGCGTGTGCGCGCCGCGCAAGCTTGCCAGCGCGATTTCCAGCAATCGCGATGGCGGTGGCGAGCGGCGGTAGATCGCGGCGAACTGACAGGTGTACTGGAATCGTTTCGGATACAGCGCGCGCATCAGGCCTTGCGCTTCGAACGCCGCGGCGTAGTGGTCGGGCAGGAAGCCGATGAACTGGCCGGACAGCACCAGCGTGGCGATGGCTTCCTGATCCGAAGCCTGCGCCGCGCGGGTGAATTCGAAGCGGTTGCCGGTGTCCATGTTCGGCGAATGGAAGCTAAGGCCGGCGTAACGCTGCGACCAGATCGCGCGCTCGCCGCCGGCCGCGTCGCGGCGCGCGAACAGCGCATGCTCGCGGCCGCAGTACAGGTACATCTGCTCGTCGAACAGCGGCAGGTAATCGAGCGCGGGCGATGGCCGGTAAGTCGGGATGACGCCGAGCTGCCAGGCGCCGTCGATGACGCCGGCCTCGATCTCATGGGTCGGAGCGACGTGCAGTTCCAGTTCCACCGCGGGCGCGCGCCCGGCAAAATCGCCGAGCGCTGCGGCGATGCGCGAGTTCGGGTTGGTCGCGGTCTTGTCGAACAAGGCCAGGCGCAGCCGCCCGCGCAGGCGGTCGTTGATTTCCTCGACTTCGGTGTGGAAATGGCCGACCGCGGCGAGCAGGCGGTCGGCGGCGTCGAACACACGCGCGCCTTCGTCGGTCAGCGCGAAGCCCGATCGTCCGCGGTGGCACAAGGTTGCGCCGAGGCGCGCTTCCAGGTCTTTCAGGTGCCGGCTGATGGTCGAGCGGCCGATATTGAGTTCGGATTCGGCGGCGGTCAGTCCGCCGCAACGCGCCACGGTCTGGAACAGGCGCAGCAGGCGCAGATCGGTATCGGACAATTGCCCGGCGGTTGTCGGTGACTGTTTCATGAATATGAAACTCAGCGTGATTGATGCGGTATTTATCCAACTTTAGCGCAAGCGTATGCTCGCTGTCGCTTTCATCGATCATCCTGGAGTACGCCCATGGCCGCACAAATCGCACCCATGCCGCAGGCAGCCGCCGATCCCACCGCCGGATTGTCGCCGCAGGCATTGGCATCGTTCTGGATGCCGTTCACCGGCAACCGCGATTTCCAGAACAATCCGCGCCTGATCACCGGCGCCGAGGGGGCGTATTACTTCTCGGCCGATGGCCGCAAGATTTACGACAGTCTGTCCGGATTGTGGTGTTCGAGTTTCGGCCACGGCCGCAAGACGATTGCCGATGCGATTGCGCGCGCGGCGAAAGAGCTCGACTTCGCGCCGTCGTTCCAGTTCGGCCATCCGATGGCATTCGAACTCGCGCAAAAAGTCGCCGCAGTCCTGCCCGGCGACTTGAACCACGTGTTTTTTACGACATCAGGCTCGGGTTCTGCCGACACCGCGTTGAAGATGGCGCGTGCGTATTGGCGTGCGAAAGGACAACCGCAGAAGCTGGCCTTGATCGGACGCATGAAGGCGTATCACGGCGTCAACGGCCTGGGCACCAGCATCGGCGGCATCGGCGGCAACCGCAAGACGTTCGGCCCGCTGGTCGATGTCGATCACCTGCCGCATACCTTGCTGCCGGAAAACGCGTTTTCGCGCGGCGTGCCCGAACACGGCGGCATTGCGCTCGCCGACCAGCTCGAACAGATCATCGCGTTGCACGACGCGTCGAATGTCGCCGCGGTACTGGTCGAGCCGATGAGCGGCTCGGGCGGCGTGGTGTTGCCGCCGAAGGGTTACCTCAAGCGCCTGCGCGAGATCTGCAACAAGCACGGCGTGCTGCTGATCTTCGACGAGGTACTGACCGGTTTCGGCCGCCTCGGCGCGCCGTTCGGCGCCAATCTTTTCGGTGTGCAACCGGACATGATGATGCTGGCCAAGGGCCTGACCAACGGCGCTGCGACGATGGGCGCGGTGGCCGCCAGCGACAAGGTCTACGATGCCTTCATGAACCAGAACCTGCCGCCATGGAGCGTCGAGTTCCTGCACGGCTACACCTACTCCGCGCATCCGCTTGCCTGCGCCGCCGGCATCGCGGCGATGGATATCTTCGTCAACGAGAAGATGGCCGATCGCGCCGCAGAACTCGCGCCGTATTTCGAAAGCCAAGTCCACAACCTCAAAGGACTGCGCCACATCACCGACATCCGCAATCTCGGCATGGCCGCCGCCATCGATGTCGGCAACCCGGACGGCAAGCCCGGCCAGCGTCCGTGGCAGATTTCCATGGAATGCTGGAAGCGCGGTCTGTACCTGCGCTACAGCGGCGACAACGTGCAGCTCGGCCCGCCGTTCATCAGCGAAAAGAGCGAGATCGACACGATGTGCAACATCCTCGCCGACGTCATCCCTTCAGTCGAGTAACGTCCATGAACGCTGTTCCAAAACCTGTTTCGCCTGCGGCCAGCGCGGCCACCATCCATCACTTCATCAATGGCCGCATCGTCGAAGATGCCGGCGCGCGCAGCTTGCCGGTGTACAACCCGGCCAGTGGCAAGCAGACCGGCGCGGTGGCGCTGGCCGGTCGCGCGCGCGTGGAACAAGCCATCGCCGCCGCGGCCAACGCGCAGCCGGCCTGGGCGGCGGTGCCGCCAGTGCATCGCGCGCGCGTGATGTTTCGCTTCCGCGATCTGCTGGAAAAAAATGCCGATGAGTTGGCGCGCGTGTTGACCAGCGAACACGGCAAGGTGCTGTCCGATGCGCGCGGCGAATGCATCCGCGGCATGGAAGTGGTCGAGTTCGCCTGTGGCATTCCGCATTTGCTCAAGGGCGAGCATACGCTGGACGTCGGCACCGGCATCGACTCGTGGTCGATGTTGCAGCCGGTCGGCGTATGCGCCGGCATCACGCCGTTCAACTTTCCGGCGATGGTGCCGCTGTGGATGTTCCCCATCGCGATCGCCTGCGGCAACACATTCGTATTGAAGCCGTCGGAAAAAGATCCTTCCGCGCCGCTGCTGCTCGCGCAATGGATGAAGGAGGCCGGCCTGCCCGACGGTGTGCTCAACGTCGTCAACGGCGACAAGGAAGCGGTCGATACCCTGCTCGACGACCCGCGCGTGGATGCGGTCAGCTTCGTCGGTTCCACGCCGATTGCCGAAGCGATTTACGCGCGCGCCTCGAAGAACGGCAAGCGCGTGCAGGCATTGGGCGGCGCGAAAAATCATCTGATCGTGATGCCCGACGCTGACATGGACCAGGCCGTGGATGCGCTGATGGGCGCCGCCTACGGCTCGGCCGGCGAGCGCTGCATGGCGATATCGGTCGCCGTGCCGGTTGGCGAGGCGACTGCCGACACCCTGGTCAAACGCTTGCGCGAGCGCATCGCCACCTTGCGCGTCGGCAATGGGCTTGATCGCGACGCGAATCCGGAAATGGGTCCGCTGGTGACCGACGCGCATCGCCGACGCGTGTCCGACTATGTGCAGATCGGCGTCGACGAAGGCGCGCAGCTCGTTGTCGATGGCCGCAAGTTGAAGGTGCCGGGACATGAATCCGGATTTTTCTTCGGTGCGACCTTGTTCGATCGGGTCAAGCCGGCGATGCGCATTTATCGCGAGGAAATTTTCGGGCCGGTGCTGTCGGTGGTGCGCGCGCAGAATTTCGACGAGGCGGTCGATCTGATCAATTCGCACGAATTCGCCAACGGCACTTCGATCTTCACCCAAAGCGGCGAGGCCGGGCGCGAATTCGCCAAGCGCATCAACGTCGGCATGGTCGGCGTCAACGTGCCGATTCCGGTGCCGATGGCATTCCACAGTTTTGGCGGCTGGAAACGCTCGCGCTTCGGCGTGCTCAATGTCTACGGCGGCGAAGGCGTGCGCTTCTACACGCAGGTGAAAACCGCGATCGCGCGTTGGCCGAAGGGCATCGTTGAGGAGAATCACTTCTCGATGCCCACAATGAAATAGTCGCGCTAGAATCCAGACACACCTTGCAATCAATAAAGCGGAGACCAGCTCAATGACTCAACTCGTACGCGCCGGCCTGATCCAGATGGCGCAACCCGAAGGCGCGCAGGACATGACGCCGACCGCGATCCGCGATGCGATGATCGCCGCGCACCTGAAGCTGATCGACGAAGCCGGCGCCAAGGGCGTGCAGGTGCTGTGCATGCAGGAACTGTTTTACGGCCCGTATTTCTGCCCGAGCCAGGACACCAAGTGGTATTCGATCACCGAAGCCGTGCCCGATGGCCCGACCACGCGCCTGATGCAGGAATACGCGAAGAAGCACAACATGGTGCTGGTGGTGCCGCTGTACGAGCAGGAAATCCGCGGCGTGTATTACAACACCGCCGCCGTCATCGACGCCGACGGAAAATACCTCGGCAAGTATCGCAAGACGCACATCCCGCAAGTCAAAGGCTTCTGGGAAAAGTTCTTCTTCCGGCCCGGCAACCTCGGCTATCCGGTGTTCGATACGGCGGTCGGCAAGGTGGGCGTATACATCTGCTACGACCGGCACTTCCCCGAAGGCGCGCGCGCGCTGGGATTGAACGGTGCCGAAATCGTGTTCAATCCGTCGGCGACCGTGGCCGGCTTGTCCGAATACCTGTGGCAGCTCGAGCAGCCCGCGCACGCGGCGGCGAACGGCTATTTCGTCGGCGCGATCAACCGTGTCGGCGAAGAAAAACCCTGGGGCATCGGCAAGTTCTACGGCCAGAGCTACTTCGCCAATCCGAAAGGCCAGATCGTCGCCAAGGCCAGCCGCGACAACGACGAGTTGCTGATCCACGACATCAATCTCGACGAGATTACCGAAGTCCGCGACCTGTGGCAGTTCTACCGCGACCGCCGACCGGATGCCTATGGCGACCTGGTGCGCCCCTGATCGAAAGTACGATTGCCGGGGAGGGCATTCATGAGCGCACCACGAGACGTAGCCGACAAGCGGCTGCCCGCAAAACAGTACGCGGATAATTTCGCCGACATCAAGCCGCCGCTGGACACGCACCAGGCGGCGGTCGAATCCGATCGGTGCTATTTCTGCTACGACGCGCCATGCACACTGGCGTGCCCGACGCACATCGACATCCCGAGCTTCATCTACAAGATCCGCAGCGGCAACCTCACCGGCTCCGCACGCGACATCCTGGCCGAGAACATTTTCGGCGCCATGTGCGCGCGCGTGTGCCCGGTCGAAGATCTGTGCGAAGGCGCCTGCGTGCGCAACACCGCCGAGGACAAGCCCGTTGCGATCGGTCTGTTGCAGCGCCATGCCACCGACGCATTGCTTGCCAGCGGCAAGACTCTGTTCGCGCGCGCACCGGCCAGCGGCAAGCGCGTCGCCGTGGTCGGCGGCGGACCGGCGGGGCTTTCATGCGCGCATCGCCTGGCCATGCTCGGCCACGATGTCAGCGTGTTCGAAGCGCGCGCAAAACTCGGCGGTCTCAACGAGCACGGCATCGCCGCGTACAAGGTTCTGGACCACATCGCGCAGCGCGAAGTCGACTGGCTGCTGGCTATCGGCGGCATCAGCGCAAAGGTCGGGCAGCGCGTCGGCGTGGACATCACGCTTGCGCAATTGCGCCACGATTTCGACGCGGTGTTTCTCGGCATCGGCCTCGGCGCGGTGAATGCGCTGGGACT
>JAFEEK010000174.1 GCA_018241165.1 Pseudomonadota bacterium | reverse complement strand
CGCCGTGTGTTGAACGATGCGCGCGCGCGTGCGTTTCCGCGGTTGCGTGCGCTGAAGACCTGACCCGGAATCAAAGTACGCGGTGCAGGATGCGGATGCCCGCTGTCCACTCGCCAATCATCATGCCGATGTTGGTAAGCATGAACACGAGCAGGGTGCGCGAGACGCGGTTCTTCCACCAGCCGGTCCAGTGCAGCACGTCGTCGCGCAGGGATTCGAAATCCGCCACGCGCGGATGACGTAGCCACATTTCCACGCCGGCGCTGAACGCGCCGGACGGCGCAAACGGGCGGAACGGTTTCAACGGTCCGGAAATCGCCGCGGCGAGCACGCTCAACGGGTGACCTCCGCCAGCCAACGCGCCGAGCGCGCATCCGGTAGCCGTAAAGACGATCCAGTCTTCCAATGCCTTGGCGCCGTGGCCGCTGCCGCGGCTGAAGGCGAAACCGATGGCAGCGGCGATGACGATCAACACACCGAGTCCGATCCATTTCGGCCAGCGTGAGCCGGTCGGCGCTAGGTTCAGCGGCTTCAGGACGGTGTCCGGCGCGGCGGTCTGCGCGCCGAGTTCGCGTTCGATGCCGGCGAGGTGTCCGGCGCCGACCACGGCGAGGACGCGCTTGGCCGGATGTTTTCCGGTCTCTTCGCGCAAGCGTGCGGCCATGAACGTGTCGCGCTCGCCGATCAGGCTGCGATACAAACCTTCGGACTGCGCGGCAAATTCGCTGAACGCGCTTTGCAGCATGTCGCCTTGCTTGAGTTTTTCGATGTCGTCTTCGCTGACTTCGCTGCGCTCGAACAGGCTGGTGATGAGGCCTCCGACGATGCCGAGGCGGTCGCGCAGACGCACGCTGTGGTAGGCGCGCTTGAGTGTGATGCTGATTTCGCGGTCGATCAACCACAGCGGCAGGCCACGTTGTGCGGCCATGTCCGCGGCCGCCTTGAGTTCCGCGCCCGGTTCGATGCCGAACTGTTCGGCAAGGCGGCGTTGATACGCTGACAACGCCAGATTCGCGGCGACCATGCCGGCCTTGCCGTCGCGAATCACGCGCCACAAGTCCAGATTGCGCCAGGCTTCCGGATCGTGCATGGCGCGATAGCGCGATTCGCACAATTCGACGGCGATGGCGTCGTATTCGCCGGTTTCGATCGCTGCGCGCACCGCATCCACGCTCGCCCGCGAAACATGCGCCGTGCCGAGCAGGGTGTAATCGATTCCGTCGCGTGTCGCGCGCGCGTGGGGCTGGCCGGCTAGGGGATTGGTGGCGATGTCGTTCATGGATTTTGTTTGCTCGTCATTCCGGCGAAAGCCGGAATCCAGTGTCTTTATCCGAGTGCGCGAAAGTCGCTGGGTTCCGGCCTGCACCGGGACGACGTCATTTAATCGCGGAACCGTTTCAATAAATCGTCGTAGGCATCGATGCGCCGATCGCGCAGAAAGGGCCAGATGCGGCGCACGGATTCGCTGCGCGCGAGATCAATGTCGGCGATCAACAGTTCAGTCTTGTCGGTAGCTGCCTGCGCGAGGAACTCACCCTGCGGACCAGCAACGAAACTCGAACCCCAGAAATCGATGCCGCGGCCAGCGTCAGGTGAGGATTCGTGGCCCGTGCGGTTGCAGGCGAGGAGCGGCAATCCATTAGCGACCGCATGGCCGCGCTGTACCGTGATCCAGGCATCGCGCTGGCGGGACTTTTCCGCGGCGTCGTCGCCCGGATCCCATCCGATGGCCGTGGGGTAGAGCAGCAAATCCGCGCCGGCCAATGCCATCAGCCGTGCGGCTTCCGGATACCACTGGTCCCAGCACACGAGTACGCCCAATTTGCCGACCGAGGTCTGGATCGGTTCGAAGCCGAGGTCGCCCGGGGTGAAATAGAACTTCTCGTAAAATGCCGGGTCGTCCGGGATGTGCATTTTGCGGTATTTTCCACAAATATCTTTTGCACGATCAAAGACGACGGCGGTGTTGTGGTAAATGCCGGCAGCGCGGCGCTCGAACAGCGACGCCACGATCACCAGCTTCAGTTCGGCGGCCAGCGCGCCGATGCGCTGGGTCGACGGACCTGGAATCGATTCGGCGCGATCGAATTCGACGGTGTTTTCGTGTTGGCAGAAATACGGCCCGTTGTGCAATTCCTGCAACAGCACGAGCTGCGCGCCTTTCGCCGCCGCGCTGCGCAGCACGACTTCGATCGCATCGAGATTTGCCGTGACGCTGCCGTGGTCGCGCTCCTGCAGCAGGGCAACGCGCAAAGTCTTGCTCATGCCAGAATTCCCTCGGGCAACTGCATGGTCAGGCAATGCAGGCTGCCGTTTTGCCAAATGAGTGATCGGCAGGGTACCGCAATCACGCTGCGTCCGGGATGCGCGGATGCAATGATGCGCGCGGCTTGCGCATCGGCAGGATCGCCGTACGCGGGAACCAGCACGGCACCGTTCACGATCAGGTAATTGGCGTACGAAGCGGCCAGGCGACGGCCATCGTCGAAGATGGGTCTGGCCCAGGGCAGGGCGTGCAGGCGATAGGGTTTGCCGTGCCGCGTGCGCAGCGCGATCAATTCATCGCGCATCGCGGCGAGTTCGTCGTAATGCGGATCGGACGCATCGTCGCAGGCCTGGAACACGATCGTATCGTCAGGCGCAAAGCGGGCGAGGGTGTCGATATGCGCGTCGGTGTCGTCGCCTTGCAAATAGCCGCGCTCCAGCCACAGTACGCGCTGCGCGCCGAGTTTGTCGCAGAGCAGGCGCGACATCTGTTCGCGGCTTTGTTCGGGATGACGCTGGTGCAGACAACGCCATGTGGTGAGGATCGTGCCGGCGCCGTCGGATTCGATCGCGCCGCCTTCCAGCGCCCAGTCCACGCGACTATGGTCAGCCTTGTGGAAAATCTCGCGCGCGGCCAGCCCTTCGATCAGACGATCGTCACGACTCGCCTGAAACTTGCCGCCCCAGCCGGTGAAGCGGAAGTCCAGCAATCGGAATTCGTCCGGTCCGCACAGCGTGATCGGTCCGGAATCGCGCAGCCACGTGTCGTCGTATTCGATCTCGATGAAGCGGCATTTGGACGAATCGATGCCGGCGTCCTCGAGCAGCCGTTGCGCGCGCGCGCGTACATCCGCATCGGCGACGCACACGAGAACGGGTTCGTGCCGCGCAATGGCGCTGGCGAGGGCCGCGAACGTCCGCTCGACATCACGCAGCCGGTCGGCCCAATCGGTTTGCGCATGCGGCCAGGCAAGCAGAACGCCTGCCTGGGGTTCCCATTCCGCAGGCAGGCGGAAAACAGGGTCAGTCATCGCTTATTCGTGTTTCGGACCGAGCTCGCTCGCACTGGCGTGCTTGGCCACGCTGTCGATGACGATATTGCGCTCGAAGTAGACCGTGTAGTTCGGGTATTCCCAGCGATTGATAACGGGATGTCTGGGCGCGTCGCCGCCCGCCGGCGAAAGCTTCGCGGACGGTGCACCGAAGCGGCTCTCGACCTGATTCATCGTCATTCCGCGATGCGGAGCATTCATGCCACGCTCTTCGCGCACGCGCTTCATCAGCAGGGTCTCGGCCTGGGCGACCTGGCCCAAAGTGAATGCCCCGACGGCAGCAACACCAACGATGGCGAGGAAACGATGCTTCATGGCGTACTCCTCAAATCACGCGGCGCATGCCGCTTGGGACAGATTTGTAGCAGATTCCGTCTTGCGAATCCATGACTTGGCCTGCAAACCTCGGATCGTTCTCATGGATTCGCGGGCCCATACAAACACAAAAGGCCGCCCATGGCGGCCTTTGCGTGTCGCTTGCGGGCAAATCAGCGCTGGCGCGCCTTGAAGCGCGGATTGCTCTTGCAAATGACGAAAACCTTGCCACGGCGACGCACGATCTTGCAATCGCGATGACGGGACTTGGCGGATTTGAGCGAAGACAGGACTTTCATGACGAAACCATCGGTTACGGGGTCGGGAAGCCGCGCATTGTAACGGATTGTTCTGGCAAGCGAAACAGTGGATTTG
>JAFEEK010000173.1 GCA_018241165.1 Pseudomonadota bacterium | reverse complement strand
GCCGAGAAGGATTCCGCATACTCCGCGCGGCCTGCACGAATCCGGCCCAGCGCAAAACCCAGGCGCACACGGTCATCGGCGCTGGTGGCGGGATTGTCGAAGAACGCGGACATGATTGCGATGTCGCCGGATTCGACGGCGTCCGCGCGATGCGAAGCCAACGCCGTCCATGTGCGCACGTCGGCCGGGTTGCGCGCCAGCAGGTGGCGCCAGTGCGCTATCGCTTCGTCGCCGCGGCCCAGCCGGATCAGCACGTCGGCGGCCGTGGCGTGCGCGTTGCGATGCTCCGGATCGACGGCCAGCGCGCTTTCCAGCGCGGCCAGGCTTTCGCGTTCTTCGCCGCGATGGTAAAGGGCACGACCGAGGTTGTAGGCGTTGTTTGCCGAATCCGGAGCCAGGTCGCTGGCGAGACGGAATGATTCGATCGCCTGGTCGGGACGGCCGTTCGCCTGCATGACGATCGCATGCGTGGTCAGCACGACCGGGTCGTCCGGATAGAACGCCAGCGCCTGTTCGATCGCGTCGACCGCTTCGCTGGAAGGACCGTGCGCGCTCAATGCGGCGGCGAGTTGGCGCAACGCCTCGGGGTGCCCCGGCGCACCCTGCAAGGCCTGGCGCGCGGATGCAAGCGCGCGCGCGCGATCGCCCGCGCGCAAGGCGGCATCGGATTGTTGCAACAAGCCGCGTACCGATTCGGACAAATCGGCGATGATTTCATTACGATCCACGGTTTTCCTCCGGCCGCCACGGCGGCAATCCCAATTCCTTGCGCAGGGGATCCAGCAAGGCGCCATACTTGTCCGCGCGCGCCGTGTTGCGGCGCATCGGTTCGCGCACCTGGGTCGCGCTGGGCGTCGCCACAACGCGTTCGGTCGCGTGAAAATTCAGGCACGCCTGCTCGAACGGCAGATCGCAATATTCGAGCAGCGCGCGGATCTGATTTTCCGGATCCGCCACCAGATCCTCGTACTGTTGGACATACACACGGCCGGGATAAAGCTGCTGCCAGCGCGTAACCGCACGATCGAAGTTGCGCCAGACCTGGACAAGGTCGGAGACCTCGTGCGTATAGCTGTGCATGACCATGTAGCGGTAACAGGCAAGGCAGTTTTCCAGCGGATCGCGCCGCACGACCACGATGCGCGCTTGCGGCAGACTCGACAGGATCGGGCCGATCATCATCCAGTTGTCCAGCCGCTTGTCGGTAAAGCGCGGCCGGCGCATGCGGAAACGCCGCGTCCGCGCCAGATAGCGCGCGCCGAGCATGCGCCATCGTTCCGGCGTTTGCGCGGGTACCCACGCGGGAAACGATTCGTTTGCGCGATCGGATTCATCCAGGATCACCTGCAGGAAATCCGGCAATTCGCCGCCGCCGTCCACCTGCGAATGCGAAGCGAGGATCTGTTCGGTCAGGGTCGAGCCCGAACGCGGCATGCTGACGATGAAAATCGCCTCCTTGCCTTGCGCATTGCCCGCGCCTGCCGGAACCGGTTCGAACGCCTGCAGGATTTCGTCGATATGACGGGTAACCGGTTCGATTTCGTAGGGCCCTTCGTGGACGCGAAAAAGCGCGTGCGCCGCCTGCATCTGCTCGAATGCCGCCACGACCTGGCCCTGATGTTCCAGCCATATCGCCAGCGCGAAGCCGGCCAACGCGCGCTTGTCCCCGGGAACCGTCGTATCGTTCGCAACACGTTGCAAGACGTCGATGTCGGCAGCCGTCAACGGCATCGGTTTCATGGTGGCATACCACCACCAAGACGACCCGGCTCCGGCCGGATCGTCGCGGATGATTGCACGGAACAGATCCCGCGCCTCGTCGTGCCGGCCCGCGGCAACGGCAAGCGTGGCCAGCAGGGAACGCGCATCCGTGTTGTCGGGCGCCAGTTTCAGCGCGTGCTGCGCCGCGGACAGCGACCCGGCGGTATCGCCGCCCTCGAACAACCGGTTGGCATAGTTGAACCAGAAACCCGAATTGCCGGGATCCAGCACGCAGGCTCGATGCAAGGCCGCACGCGCACGCGAAAAATCGTGGACTTTTTCGTAGGCGGTTCCGAGCGCGTCGTGAATCAGCGGATCGTCGGGCTGCGCGGCGCGCGCAGTCAGCAACGACGCGAGCGCCTGTTCGTCCTGCCGCATCGCCATTTGCACCAGCGCGGACAAGCGCAGCAGTTCCGGATGCTGCGGTGCACGCGCAAGCGCCGCTGCGACGCTTTGCGCGGCCGCGTCGATGCGCTGATCCACAATCGCCTGGACGATGTCTTGTCTGGCGCGCACCAGATCCGGCGGCAGGCCGGCCAATCGTTGGGTTTCAGTGAACATGATGCACTATCGTGGCAATTCGGCCGGCCGCTCGCAACCGAGTGCCGCACGCAGCGGATCCAGCAGTGCACCGTAAGCCGGCGCGCGCGCGGTGTCGCGGCGCAGCGGTTCGCGCACTTGGCTCGCGCTGGCCGTGCCGACACTGCGCCGGGTTTCGTGGAAATTCAGGCATGCCGGATCGAACGGCAGTCCACAGAATTCGAGCAAGTCCCGGATCTGCGCTTCCGGATCGGCGACGAGCGCCTCGTAGGATTGCGTGCGCACGCGCTGCGGATGCAGCCCCTGCCAATGCCGTGCGGCGCGGTCGAAGTCGCGCCAATAGCGTGCCAGATCATCCAGGTCGTAGCTGAAGGCCTGGCCGCCGCGCATGAACATCTGCCGGAAGCACGCCAGGCACGTCTCCACCGGATCGCGCCGGCAGATCACGACGCGCGCGCCGGGCAACATGGCCAGCGCGGCGCCGACGAAACGCCAGTTGTCCGGCAGCTTGTCGGTGAAGCGCGGATGGCGTTCGCGCCAGCGCGCGGTACGTTGCAGATATTCTTCGCCGAGCCGGCGCCAATCGGCAGGCGTCGCGGCGCCGACCCATGCCGGGAATCGCTTGCCGCGACGTTCGGATTCGGCATGGATCACGGCCGGCATGTCCTGCAATTCACCGGCGCCATCGATCGACGGATGCGAGGCCAGAATCTGCTCGGTCAGGCTTGATCCTGCGCGCGGCAGGCTGACGATGAAGATCGCTTCGCGACCGAATTCGCCAGCGTTTGCGGCGGCCGGCACCGGAAACGCGGTGAGAAATTCGTCCACGCGCGCGGAGAAATGCGTGGCATCCCACGGAAAGTGCTCGCGCACCAGCGCATTGGCCTCCACAAACATTGCGAACGCGTCGGCGTAGCGCTGCGCGTCTTCGTAGCCGCGCGCAAGGGCGAAGCGAATGGAAATGCGATCGTCCGCGTCCAGATCGCGCTTTCGGGTTTGCTCCATCGCCGCAATATCCGCACCGGAAAAACGCAGGCGCTGCATGCCGGCAAGGCCCAACCAGGCTTCGGCGCGCTCGGGGTGACCATCGAGCAATTGCCG
>JAFEEK010000172.1 GCA_018241165.1 Pseudomonadota bacterium | reverse complement strand
GCGGCGGGGCTCGCGAATGGCCGCATCGGCCGCTATGTCACGGACTTTCCGGCGCCGGAACTGATCGGCAACGCGCGCGTGATCGGCTTGCCGCATCTGGGCGCGTCCACCGGCGAGGCCGAGGAAAATTGCGCCGTGATGGTTGCCGACCAACTGCGCGAATTCCTCGAACACGGCAATGTGCACAACGCGGTGAATTTTCCGAACATGCGCATGGCGCGCGCCGGCAAGGCGCGTCTGTGCATCGCCAACAGCAATCGTCCGAACATGATCGGCCAGCTCTCGCACGTGCTCGGCGATGCCGGGGTGAACATCGCGCAGATGCGCAACGCCTCGCGCGGCGACCTGGCGTATACGCTGATCGACATCGATTCGCCGGCCAACGCTGCGCTGGTTGCCGCGATCGGCAAAATCGAAGGTATTCTTTCCGTCCGTGCGATCGCCAATTGAGAAGCCGATGCCGAAGAAAAAGCCAGCGCCCGTTGCCGCGCCTTCGCTCGCCGATGCGCGCTCGCGCATCGATGCGATCGACCGCAACATCCAGCAACTGATCGCCGAGCGTGCGAACTGGGCGCACCAGGTCGGCAAGGCCAAGGGAAAGCTCGCCGCGGCGGTGGATTACTACCGGCCCGAACGCGAAGCCCAGGTGCTGCGCATGGTCGTGGATCGCAACGAAGGGCCGCTGTCCGACGATGTGCTGGTGCATGTGTTCCGCGAGGTCATGTCGGCCTGCCTCGCCCAGCAGGAACCGCTGAAGATCGGATTCCTCGGCCCGGAAGGCACGTTCAGCCAGCAGGCGGTGATGAAGCATTTCGGCCGTTCGGCGCACGGCCTGCCGCTGGCCAGCATCGAGGAGGTGTTCCAGGAAGTCGAAAGCGGCAACGCCGATTTCGGCATCGTGCCGGTGGAAAATTCCGGGCAAGGAACCATCCAGATCACGCTCGACATGTTCCTGACCTCGAACCTGAAGATCTGCGGCGAAGTCGAACTGCGCGTTCGCCAGTTCCTGCTCTCGCGATCGGGCCGGATCGAGGACATCGAACGCGTGTATTCGCATCCGCAATCGTTCGCGCAGTGCAAGACCTGGTTGCGCGGAAACCTGCCCAAGGCCGAGAAGATCGCGGTGTCGAGCAACGCCGAAGCCGCGCGCCGCGCGCGCAACGCCGACGATGCGGCTTCCATCGGCGGCGAATCGACCGGCCACGTCTACGGACTGCGCAAGGTCGTCATGACGCCGATCGAGGATCGCACCGACAACACCACGCGCTTCCTCGTGCTTGGGCGGCAGATTTTCCCGCCGTCCGGACACGATCGTACCTCGATCCTGGTCTTCATCAAGGACAAGCCCGGCGCGCTGTTCCATGTGCTCAGTCCGTTCGCGCGCAATGGCATCAGCATGAATCGCATCGAGTCGCGGCCTTCGCACCACGCCAAGTGGGAATACGGTTTCTTCATCGACCTGGATGGCCATGTCGAGGATGAAGCCATGCGCCGCGCGTTCGCGGAATTGAAAGAACACGCAGCGCAGATCAAGTTGCTCGGATCGTATCCGGTGGCGGTACCGTGAGCTTGAAAGTGGCGTCGCTTGCCAACGCCGCCACGCGCGCGCTTCGCGCCTACGATCCGGGACACGATCTGCCGGCATTGCGCAAACGTTTCGGCGCCGCACTGGCCGAACTTGGCTCGAACGAAAATCCGCTGGGACCAAGTCCGCGTGCGCTGGCGGCGATCCAGGCGGCTTTGTCCGGTATTTTTCGTTACCCGGATCCGCAGGGCGGTGCGCTGAAGGCGGCGCTGGCTCGACATCTGGGCATCGACGCCGGGCAGATCGCGCTGGGCAACGGCTCGCACGAGTTGCTGATGCTGATCGCGCAGTGCTTTGCCGATGCGAACACGTCCGTCGTGTTTTCGGAATTCGGATTTGCGGTATTTCCCATCGCCACCGCGGCGGCGGGCGCCATTTCAATTCGTGTTCCGGCCCTGCCGCGCGATCATTCGACCATGCCGCTCGGCCATGACCTCGACGCGATGGCGGCGGCGATCCGGCCCGACACGCGCATCGTGTATCTGGCCAATCCGAACAACCCGACCGGTACTTGGGTTTCCGATGCAGCGATGGATGCGTTTCTCGCGCGCGTACCGGCGACAACCGTTGTTGTCGTCGATGAGGCCTATCAGGAATTCGTGGACGATTTGGCGCTGACCACGGCAATGCGATTTCTGGAAAAGTATCCGAATCTCGTCGTCACGCGCACATTTTCCAAGGCCTATGCGCTGGCCGGATTGCGGGTTGGATATACCGTTGGTTCACCGGAAAGTATCAGTGTAATCGAGCGTTTGCGCGAGTCTTTCAATGTAAATTCACTGGCACTTGCCGCCGCTGAAGCCGCACTCGCAGATCCGCAACACGTCGCGCGCTCGAAGGCGTTCAATGGCTCGGAACGGACGTGGCTGGTGGAGCGACTGCGCGCGTGCGGTTTGCGCGTGCTGGCGTCGCAAACGAACTTCGTGCTCGTCGATTTTGCGCGCGATGCTGCGCCGATCGAAGCCACGCTGTTCGAACGTGGCGTAATCGTGAGGCCGATGGGTGGCTACGGACTGAACGAATTCCTGCGCATCAGCGTCGGTTCGCGCGCCGAGAACGAACGCCTGCTGGAGGCGCTGCCATGACTGAATCAACATGATCGACTGGATCAGCGCACCGGCGGGTCCGTTGCGCGGCGAGATTCGCGTCCCCGGCGACAAGTCGATCTCCCATCGCGCGATCATGTTTGCTGCGCTGGCCGAAGGCACCTCGCGCATCACCGGTTTCCTCGAAGGCGAAGACACGCGCGCCACCGCGCGCGCATTCGCGCAGATGGGCGTGCGCATCGAAGCGCCGCGTCCGAGCGAACGCATCGTGCACGGTGTCGGCCTGCATGGATTGCACGCACCGGATGACGAAATCGACTGCGGCAATGCCGGCACCGGCAT
>JAFEEK010000171.1 GCA_018241165.1 Pseudomonadota bacterium | reverse complement strand
CGCATCGGCATGCACCATCGCAACGAGCGCAACGCGATCATCCAGCACGGCACCATGACCATGGTCCGGCGCGGCGCGCTGGAATCCACCGGCGGCTGGAGCGAATGGACGATCTGCGAGGATGCGGAACTCGGATTACGCTTGATGCACTCCGGCTACGATCTCGTCTACGTCGACGAAGTCATGGGCAGGGGACTGACGCCCGCGGATTTCACCGCCTACAAGTCGCAGCGCTATCGCTGGGCTTTCGGTGCGATGCAGATCCTGAAAGCGCGCTGGGACTGGATGACCGAACGCGGCCCGCTCACCTGGGGCCAGCGTTTCCACTTCCTCACCGGTTGGTTCTCGTGGTTCGCCGACGCCTTGCACCTGGCCTTCACCCTGCTCGCACTGGCCTGGACCGCGGGCATGATCGGCCTGCCGGAATACTTCAATCTGCCGCTGGATTTGTTCATCTACCCGATCCTGGGATTCTTTGTGTTCAAGGCCGTGATCGGCATCTGGCTGTACCGCGTGCGCGTGCCATGTTCGTGGAAGGACACGATGATGGCTTCCATCGCCAGCATGGGCCTGTCGCACGCCATCGCGCGCGGCATTTACCTCGGCCTGTGGAAGAAGCACGGCGAATTCGTGCGCACCGCCAAGAGCCGCCGCATCGGCAAGCGCCCGAATCCGTTCGCCGCGGTGCAGGAAGAATTGCTGATGTTCATCGCCATCGCGCTCGGCATCTTCGGCATGCTGCACGCCGTCGGCATCAATTACCTGGAAGGCAAACTGTGGATTGCGATCCTGTCCGCTCAGGCGATTCCGTATCTGTCGGCCTTGATCGGCGCGTGGGTGGCGTGGCGATCGGGGGAGAAGAGCGGGTAAAGACAGTCGTGGGTTTCGCTTTGCTCAACCCACACTACTGTTCCAATCAGTCGACTGTATTTTTCCAATCGCGCCGACCATGCCAAAGGCGCAGGATTTCGAGCGTCTCGCCGCGTACGCGATAGACGATCAGATAGGGCGTACGCGCAACGACCCAACTGCGCGTGTCTTCGATGTGCGTCGGAGTCCCGGCATGGGGATTGGCGCGCAGCAACTGCGTGGCGTCGCGAATGCGCCGGGCGACAGCGCGCGCGGCGATGGGGTTTTCGTGCGCGATCCAGTTCTGCGCTTCGTCGAAGTCGATCAGTGCCTTGACCGACCACTTAAGCTTCAACGTCCACGCCCCACTTGCCGAACACGCGACGCACGTCTTCGTCGCTCGCGAACTCGCCGCGATTCGCTGCGGCTATGCTTTCCACCACCGCCTTTTGGAACCGCGCCTGCTCGATCAAGTCGCTCCACGTGGCCGTGTCGGGTAACGCCTCGACCAATTTGTGCGCCTCAAGCTTGAATTGAGCCGACATCGGAGCTTCCTCACTAGGCAATGCGAATAGCCTACACCCCCGCCGCGTGCCGCGCGAATACGGCGCGTGGGTGGCGTGGCGGTCGGGGGAGAAGGCGGGCTAGCGCACAGCGCCCGAAAGCGATTTATGGCTCGTCATTCCGGCGAAAGCCGGAATCCAGTGTCTTTGCATTCGATGCAGCAACTCAAGGTCGCTGGATTCCGGATCGCGCCCGCTCCGCGGGCTTGTCCGGAATGACGAGCATTTGATTGCGTGTTGCGTGGGCTCGTCCAGGAAAAATAGCTTTCAGCGACCGGCCGCATGCCGCGCGAACGCACGCTTGAGCGGGGCGATGTTGTCCACGACGGCCATTCCCGCGCCGCGCAATGCTGCGAGTGGCATCGCCTCGCTGCCGAAAACGCGATTGATCGCATCGAAGGAATGGGCGGATAGGACATTGTCGCTGCGCCGGCGGCGTTCGTAGCGGCGCAGCACGGACTCGGCGGCGAAGTCGCGCTTCGTATCGCGCGCATCGGTCAGCGTCGAGCACAGCTCATCGACATCGCGCAAGCCGAGGTTCACGCCCTGCCCCGCGAGCGGATGCACGGCATGCGCGGCGTCGCCGATCAGGGCGAAGCGCGGGGCGAGGTAACGCTCGGCGAGTTTCATGCGCAGCGGGAATGACGCACGTGGCGTCGTCGCCGTGATGCGTCCAAGACGAAAATCGAACGCGGCGCCCAACTCGGCACAAAACGTGGCATCGTCCAGCGCGAGCAGGCGCTGGCTTTCCGCATCCGGTACCGACCAGACGATCGAGCTGCGTCCATCGGCGAGCGGCAGAAAGGCGAGCGTGGCGCCGGGCAGAAAACGCTGCCAGGCGGTCGCATCATGCGCGCGCTCGGTGGCGACATGCGCGACGATGGCGCGCTGGCCGTAGTCGCGATCGCTGGTGGCGATTCCAGCCATGCCGCGCAACGCCGAATCCGCGCCGTCGGCGGCAATGACAAGTTTTGCAGCGGCAATCGATCCATCGTCCAGCGTCAATGAACGCTTGTCTGGTGTCGCGTCGGTCGCCGCTACCGTACCCGGACTATGCATCGTGATGCGCGGCTCGCGTTGCAGCGCCTGCCACAACGTGTGCTGGATCAGCCGGTTTTCGACAATGTATCCGAGTGCAGCATGACCCTCTTCCGCTGCGTCGAAATTCAAATCACCCGGAGCCAGCGCGTCCCAAACACGCATACGCCGATACGCGCTGGCGCGCGCGGCTGCGATTTGTTTCCAGACATCCAGACGTCCAAACAAATCGACCGACGAAGGCGCCAGCGCGACCACGCGCAGATCGATTTCGTCTTGCGCGTTCCACGGTTTCGGCGCGCGTGGCTCGATCACGGCGACGTCGAAGCCTGCGCGGGCGAGTGCAAGCGCGAGCGCTGCGCCGACCATGCCGGCGCCGACGACGATTACATCGTGCATCCCAAGGCGGCTCATCCAGACACCTTCCTGGTTCGCGGCTCCGCCGCTTCACCCCAACCCTCTCCCCCAAGCGCTGCTTGGGGG
>JAFEEK010000170.1 GCA_018241165.1 Pseudomonadota bacterium | reverse complement strand
TACTCAAATTGATCCCAGGTTCGGGTAGAACCTGAAATACAGGCTTGAAGACGCTCTTGTCTCGATGGACTATCCATCCAGCCCAAGGCGCCCACACAAGTCACCTGCGCACACTGTCAAAGATCAGTCTCGCGTACCCTTCGGTACGCCACCGAACCTTTCGTCCGGCGAGCCGCGCATTATACGACAGCTTTTGAGTTCGTCAACAAATTGGCGAGAACCCTTTACTCGCCCGGCGCCAGGCGCACGCGGGCGAAGCCGCGTTTGCCGAGTTGCAGCAGATGCTCGCCGCCAGCCAGCAGCGTCAGTTCGCGGTTTTCCACGACGGCACCATCCACGCGCACCGCGCGCTCGTTGAGTTTGCGCATCGCTTCGGACGTACTCGGCGCCAATCCCGCCGCCTTGAGCAAGGCACCGATGCGGATGCCCGATGCCGGCACGGAAATCTCCTGAACCGGAATATCCTGCGGCACGCCGCCGCCCTGTACGACCTCGTTCCAATGCGCGATCGCACCTTGTGCCGCAGTCTTGTCGTGGAAGCGTGCGGTCAATTCTGTTGCCAGATCCATCTTGAAATCGCGTGGATTCTTGCCGGCGGCGATTTCTTCGCGCATGCGCTTGATATCCGACAGCGATTTGTCGAACGAGAGCAGCTCGTAGTAGCGCCACATCAAGTCGTCGGACAGGCGCATGACCTTGCCGAAAATATCGTTCGGCGCCTCGTTGATGCCGATGTAGTTGCCGAGCGACTTGCTCATCTTGTTGACGCCGTCGGTGCCTTCGAGCAAGGGCATGGTCAACACGATCTGCGGCGGCTGGCCGCTTTCTTCCTGCAACTGGCGCCCGACCAGCAAATTGAATTTCTGGTCGGTGCCGCCGAGTTCGACGTCGGCCTTGAGCGCGACCGAATCGTAGCCTTGTACCAGCGGATACAGGAACTCGTGGATCGCGATCGGCTGCCCGCTCTTGTAGCGTTTTTCGAAATCGTCGCGCTCGAGCATGCGCGCGACCGTGTGCTTGGCCGCGAGCCTGATCATGTCCGCAGCATCCATCTTGCCGAACCATTCGGAGTTGAAGCGCAGCTCGGTCTTGTCGCGATCCAGCACTTTGTATACTTGTGCGGCGTAAGTTTCGGCGTTTGCGAGCACGTCTTCGCGCGTGAGCGGCTTGCGCGTGGCATTCTTGCCGGAAGGATCGCCGATCATGCCGGTGAAATCGCCGATCAGGAAGATGACCTGATGGCCCAGGTCCTGGAATTGGCGCATCTTGTTGAGCAGCACGGTGTGCCCCAGGTGCAGGTCCGGCGCAGTCGGATCGAAACCGGCCTTCACGCGCAGCGGACGCCCGAGTTTGAGCCGCGCTTGCAGATCTTCGCGCTTGATGATTTCCTCGGCGCCGCGGGAAATCCGTTCGAGTGCCGCCGTTGTATCGTTCATCCCATGCCTCGTCTGCGGACGCCGGAAATTCGGCAGCCGCCGTTAAGTATTCGTTAACGGCAAACCCCTCGCAAAGCCTTGTGCCACTTGGCGTTGACGGGGTTCGATGCAGGGGCTAAGGTACGGCGCGTTTGCCGGATCCAAGCTCGTGCCCCAGACCAACCGTGTTGCGCATTTTATCCGACTCAGCGCTCATCGCGCAGCGCGCGGGCGTCGTTTGCCGCGCCGGCACTTCCATATCTACAAATCGCACGTCGTGCATTCGTGGCTGAGCAAGGTGGCGAGCGTTCCCATGAGCTGGCGTCACCGCCATTGGTTGCTGGTCGGAATCGTGCTCACGGCCGTCGCGATCATCGGCCTGATCGCCCCGCGCGGCGCGAATGCCACGCGCGATCCGATCGCCAGCGAATTCATCACGCTCAACCTGCCGGTTCCGCCGCTGCCTTCTTCCGACGAGCAGAACACGGTCGCGTCGGCGAGTGCCGATGTGGAATGGCAAACCGTCACCGTGCAATCCGGACAGACCGTCGGCTCGATCTTCCGCGGGCAAGGCGTGTCTGGCAATGTACTGCAATCGCTGCTGCAGGACCCGGCCAATACGAATGCCCTGGTGCGTATTCATCCCGGCGAAGAGTTCGCCTTCGCCCACGCCGCCGATGGCCACCTGACCGCGTTGCGTTTCGACCGTGACGAAAAAAACCAGGTTACGGTGACCTTTGACGCAGCGGGCGTGCATCAGGACGTCGCCGCGCGCGACGTCGAGCGCCGCACCGAAGTCGCGCATGGCGTGGTCACCGATTCGCTGTTCGACGCCGCCAATCGTGCCGGCATGGACGACGCCATGGTGATCAAGCTCGCCGATGCGTTCGGCTACGACATCGACTTCGCCCAGGACCTGCGCCCGGGCGACAGCTTTACCGTGATCTACGACAGCGTCTGGCGCGAGGGCGAAAAGCTGCGCGACGGCGACATTCTGGCGGCGTATTTCGTCAATCGCGGCAAGCGTTTTTCCGCCATCCGTTATGCCGATGGTCGCGGCGCGACGATGTTCTACAGCGCCGACGGCCGGCCCTTGCGCAAATCCTTCCTGCGCACGCCGGTCGAGTTCACCCGGATATCGTCGTTCTTCAGTCACGCGCGCATGCACCCGATCCTGGGCCGCATGCGTGCCCACCAGGGCGTGGATTACGCGGCGCCAACCGGCACGCCGGTGCACGCTGCTGGTGATGGTCGCATCGTCTTCCGCGGCTGGCAGAACGGTTACGGCAACGTCGTCATCATCGATCATGGCCGCCACTACAGCACCCTGTACGGCCACATGTCGCGCTTCGCGAGCGAACGCGTCGGGCAGCGGGTGAGCCAGGGCCAGACCATCGGCTACGTCGG
>JAFEEK010000016.1 GCA_018241165.1 Pseudomonadota bacterium | reverse complement strand
AGTGTTGTCCTGCGCGATGGCAGGTGTGGCCGCGCATGCAAATGCGGCAAAAACAGCCATGGCCAACAAATCGTGCTTCATGATGGTTCCCCTCACATGTGAACTGAATCCGCCGCAGTCGATGGCGGTTCCCCGAACCCCGCCATCGTGGCGGGTTCTGGAACAGCCGTCAATTTCGGAAAACTTATACGGCTGCCGGGGCCGCCGTGGCAAGGCCGGAAGTCATGAACCGGCCATGTCGTCCCGGGTTCACGGCTCGCTGCGCAACAGCGAACCGAAGGTCAGGTACAGCGCGTTGTGTCCGCCTTGTGCATAGCCGTAGCCGAGAAAGATCGGACCAAAAAACGTATCCACGCCCAGGAACACGCTGCCGGCGCCGATCCAGTCGCGACCGATCTGGCGGCGCGATTGCCAGTAACCGCCGGCTTCCAGGCTTCCGCCCAGGTACACCGGCACGCTGAACAGGTTCTGCGCGTCGGTCAGGCGGCGGTAGTACACGCCGCGCAGCAACGCGGTCTGAGTCGCGAACAACTGGCCTTCGGTGTAGCCGGAAAGATTGGTCAGGCCGCCGAGCGGACTGTACGCGGCGATCTGCACGTCGCGGCCGCCGCCGCTGGAACTGCTCAGGTTTGCGCCGAGCAGGTAGGTGTTCGCGCCCGTCGTCAGCGCGGTGTCCCAGCGCAGGCGCGTGATCTGCGCCGAAGCGGTCGAACCCAGCGCCGCGATCAGGTATTCCTGGGAAACGTCCAGGCGCGTGCCGTGCGTCGGAAAGCCCGAACTGTCCAGATTGTCGAACAGCGCGCGCGCGACGATGCCGCCGAAGGATGAAGAAATGTTCGGAAAGTCCGGCGTGCCGATGCGCAGTCGCGCCGCGTCGCGCCCGTATTCCAGCGCGCCGGAAAATTGCCAGCTTTCGTCCGGCGTGAAGCCGAATTCCAGCGCGCCGACGCCGCGCGTATGGCGATATTCGGCGTAGTTGATCTCGCCGCCTTCGTTGATCGGAAAATCGTTGGCGCGGTACTGCAGGTAGGGCGCGATGTAGTACTGCCCGCGATCGCCAAACGGTTGCAGGAATTCGCTGTACAACTCCGTGACCTGGCCGAGCTGCACGCGATTGCGGCTTTCCCCGCCCTTGTCGTTCAGGCCGGTGAAATTGGCCTGCGCAATGAGTTGGTAGCTGTTGGCGCCGTTGAAGTTGTCGGACAGGCGCAGGCCCATGCGCAGGAAGTTCGGCCCCCAGCCTTTGTCTACCGGCTCCACGGTCAGGCCGGTTTCGCCGTCGCGCCGGGTCAATTCGTAGCCGATGCGTTCGTAGCTGCCCTCGCCATAGGCCTGGCCGATGCGCTGGTCCACGGTCCTGGCGTCGAACGGTTTGCCGACGAGGCCGGACAGGTGCTGCTCGACATACCCGGCGGTACGGCTGCGATCGTGCAGCACGTCGAGAAACGCGATCAGCGGCGGATCGAATTTCGGCAGCCGATGCGCTTGCGTGAATCGCGCGTAGTCGTCCGCATCGACCGCATCGCGGCGCAGCGCCGCGAGCTTTTCCTCCGCTGCCGCAACGCCGATCTGCACCGCCTGCGGGGCGCGGTCGAAATTCGCGCTGCCCAGGTCGCCCAGTTCCGGCGTGAGCAACACGTCGTCGGGCCCGAGCGTGGCCAGTTGCGCGTCGGTCTGCTTTTTCATCATCACCGTGAGCATCTGGCTGGCGATCGCGAACGGGGAATTGAGCTGGTCGGCGGGGGTCAGGCGCTCGCCCACGTCGACGACGATCATGCGCTGCGCGCCCATCGCTCGCGCCACGTCGATCGGTACGTTGTCACTGATGCCGCCGTCCACGAGCATGTGGCCCTGATAGCGCAGCGGCGCGAATGCGGCCGGCACCGACATGCTGGCGCGAATCGCCATGGCCAGGTCGCCCGAATCGAAGACCACGCGTTGGCCGTTGCCGATGTCGGTGGCGACGGCGCGGAACGGAACCGCCAGGTCGTCGAAATTTTGCGCGATGCCGACGGGCAACAGCAGGCGGCGCAACAGCAATTGCAGTTTCTGGCCCTGCACGGCGCCGCGCGGAAACGCGATCTTGCCGTCGCGCAGGCCGAGTTCGACGCCGCCGAGGAAACGCAGCTCGTCCTGCTTGCGCCGCATCGGCAGTTCGGCGCGCGACGGATCGTCGCTGAACATGTTCTTCCAGTCGATGTGGTCGAGCACGTCGCGGATCTGCGTGGCGTCGTAGCCGGCCGCGTACAGGCCACCCACAATGGCGCCCATCGACGTGCCGACGACGCAATCCACGGGGATGCGCTCGCGTTCGAGTACCTCGAGAACGCCGATGTGTGCCGCTCCGCGTGCGCCGCCGCCGCCAAGCACGAGGCAGGTTTTCGGCCGCTGCGCCGCCTGCGCAATCGAGCAAACCGACAACACGATCAGGCACAGGCAATGGCGCAGCATGACGGCAACCTCCGGCAATATTGCGCAGCCTAACCAAAGCGACTGGGCAAGAAAACCTCCACGCACGCACTTGAAGCACGGTCGCCACGCCCATACACTCGGGTCGATCGTTGCCGGAGTGCCGCCATGCTGACATTCATTTTGTGGTTGCTGCTGCTGGTCTTCTGCTGGCCGCTGGCCTTGCTCGCGCTGGTGCTGTATCCGCTGGTATGGCTGATCCTGCTGCCGTTCCGCCTCGTCGGAATTGCCGTCGGAGGCGTATTCGCTTTCTTGCATGCGCTGATCATGCTGCCGGCGCGGGTGCTGGGCGGTCGCGCCTGATCAGGTTTCCAGTTCCTGCCAGCGCACGTAGGCCGCGTCGAGTTCGGCTTGCATGGCGGCGAGTGCCTGGTTCGCCGCCGTAATCGCGGCAGCGTCCTGCTTGAAAAACGCCGGGTCGTGCATGGCCTGCGTGCGCGCGGCGATGTCGTTTTCGAGCTTTTCGATGCGTGCGGGCAATAGCTCCAGTTCGCGCGCGTCCTTGTAACCGAGTTTGCGCTTTTGCTTTTGTTCGTCGTCCCGGCGCAAGCCGGGACCCAGCGACTCTTCGTTAACTACCGCGGAAAGCGCAGACGCTGGATTCCGGCTTTCGCCGGAATGACGAGCAGAGGGCTTGTGCCGCAACCAATCCGAATACCCGCCGACATATTCGCCGACGCGTCCGTTGCCTTCGAGTACCAGCGTGCTGGTCACGACATTGTCGATGAACGCGCGGTCGTGCGAAACCAGCAGCAGGGTGCCCTTGTAACTGCCAAGCAGTTCTTCGAGCAGTTCCAATGTTTCGACATCCAGGTCGTTGGTCGGCTCGTCCATCACCAGAAGGTTGGATGGCTGCGCAAACAATTTTGCGAGCAGCAGGCGATTGCGCTCGCCGCCGGAGAATTTCGTGATCGGCGCGCGCGCGCGTTCGGGCGAGAACAGAAAGTCCTGCAGATAACCGAGCACGTGTTTGCGCTGGCCATCGAGTTCGATGTACTCGCGGCCTTCGGCGACGTTGTCGAGCGCGTTCCAGTCATCGCGCAGCGCCGCGCGATGCTGGTCGAAGTAGGCGATCTGCAATCCGGTGCCGAGTTCGATTTCGCCGCGTTGCGGTTTCAGGT
>JAFEEK010000169.1 GCA_018241165.1 Pseudomonadota bacterium | reverse complement strand
GGCGGATTTCCTCGTCGATGAACATGGCCGCATCGCCGAAGCGCACTACGGCGCCGATGCGGGCGATCGCATTCCGTTCGAGCGTGTTGAATTGTTCCTCGCCCGCGGACTGCTCGACCGCGTGGCGGCGTGATCAGCGCGTCAGCGCACCGACGACTGCGGCATACAGGTCTGGCAGCCGTTCCAGATCGGCGAGCGCGACGTGCTCGTCGATCTTGTGGATCGAGGCATTCACGGGGCCGACCTCGACGACTTCGGCGCCGAGCGGCGCGATAAAACGTGCATCGGACGTGCCGCCTCCGGTGTCTGCGCGTGGCACGATTCCACAAATATCTTTTATCGCTTTTTCCACAACCGTGCGCAGCACGCCAGCCTGGGTCAGGAACGGTTCGCCGGACAAGTCCCAATGCACGTCGAAATCCAGTCCATGCTTGCGCAGGATCGCCTGCGTGCGCTCGCGCAGGGACTGCGCCGTACTCGCGGTGCAGTAGCGGAAATTGAATTTCGCCTCCAGCGCGCCGGGCACGACGTTCAACGCGCCGGTGCCGGCATGCACGTTGGAAACCTGGAACGAAGTCGGCGGAAATTCCGCGTTGCCCTCGTCCCAGCGCGTGGCGGCAAGCTCCGCCAGTGCCGGCGCAGCCAGATGAATCGGATTGAGCACCTTGTCCGGATAGGCGACATGGCCCTGCACGCCATGCACGATCAGCGATCCTGACAATGAACCACGCCGGCCCACGCGCACGATGTCGCCAAGTGTTTCGGCCGATGAAGGCTCGCCGACCACGCACCAATCGATGCGCTGGCCGCGGCGACGGAACTCCTCGACGACGCGGCGAACTCCGTTCTGGTTGAGCGGACCTTCTTCATCGCTGGTCAACAACACACCGACCGTGCCGCGATGCTTGGGATGCACCGTCACGAAGCGTTCGGCGGCGACAGTCATCGCCGCCACACCGGATTTCATGTCCGCCGCGCCGCGACCGTAGAGTTTTCCGTCGCGGATCGTTGGTTCGAATGGCGGACTCGTCCATTCGTTTTCCGGCCCGGTCGGTACCACGTCGGTATGCCCGAGGAACACGAACACCGGATCGCCATTGCCGTGCGTCGCCCACAGGTTCGACACGTCGCCGAAGGTCAGATTCTCGATCGCGAATCCGGCGCGTCGAAGACGCTCGCCGATCAGGGCCTGACAGCCGGCATCGTCGGGTGTGAGCGAGCGGCGCCGGATCAGCTCGCAGGTGAGATCGAGAATCGCGCTCATATTTTCTCCGCTGTCATCGCGGCGAAAGCCGGGATCCAGTGTCTTTCGCTCCTTTTCGATGCATGAGAAGAAAAGTCGCTGGATTCCGGCTTTCGCCGGAATGACGAGTCATTTGAATAATTGCTTGAACAGATTGTCGGTAAATCCCAGGTGCACGCTGCCGTCATCCAGCAGCGTGACCGGCCGGCGCACCAGCGCCGGATATTCGCGGATCAACAGCAGCCACTCGGCATCCGAACCCGGCGATTTGCGCGCGGGCATCAGATTGCGCCAGGTGGTGCCGCTGCGATTGACCAGCGATTGCCAACCGCCGACCGCTTTCGCCCACAACTTGAGCGTGGTCGCATCGACCGGCTCATCGCGGTAGTCGATAAAGGAATGTGCGATTTTCTGGCGTTCGAGCCACTTGCGCGCCTTCTTGCACGTTTCGCATTTTTCCAAACCGTACAAAATAATCGACATGGCGCGTTCAATCCCGCAGCAACTCGTTGAGCGAGGTCTTGGCCCGCGTTTTTTCGTCCACGCGTTTGACGATGATCGCCGCATACAGGCTGTGCGAGCCATCGGCCGCGGGCAGGCTGCCGGCGACGACCACGCTGCCCGACGGCACACGACCATAGCTGACGCTTTTCGTGGCGCGATCGTAGATGCGCGTGGATTGACCGAGGAATACGCCCATGCCGATCACGCTGCCGCGTTCGACGATCACGCCCTCGACGACTTCGGAACGCGCGCCGATGAAGCAATCGTCCTCGATGATCGTGGGCGCGGCCTGCAGCGGTTCGAGCACGCCGCCGATGCCGACGCCGCCGGACAGATGCACATTCCTGCCGATCTGCGCGCACGATCCGACCGTCGCCCAGGTGTCGACCATGGTGCCGGCGCCGACATGGGCGCCGATGTTGACAAAACTCGGCATCAGCACCGCATCGCGGCCGATGAACGCACCGCGTCGCACCACTGCGCCGGGCACGACGCGCGCGCCCAACTCGCGAAAACGCGCCGCATCGAAACCTTCGAAACGCAGCGGCACCTTGTCGAAATACGGCGCCGGCGCCGCAGCCATGACGGAGTTTGGATGGATGCGAAACGACAGCAACACGGCTTTCTTCAGCCATTCGTTGACGCGCCAACCGCCGGATCCATCCGGCTCGGCGACGCGATTTGCGCCGGATTCGAGCGCGTCCAACGCAGCATCGACGGCGGCGCGCAACGGCGCAGCGGCGCGACCCTGGGAAATTCCGGCGCGGTCTTCCCACGCCGATTCGATGATGTGACGCAAGTCAGGCATGCCGCACCTTGTCAGCGGAAGTGTCCAGGGCATTCGCAAGCGCAGCGCGCAGGGACTCGCGTGCGGCGGCGCCGAGTATTGCGTCATGCTCGCCGCCGATCAAGAAAAAATCCTCGACGCGTTCGCCGAACGTGGCGATGCGTGCGTCGTGCACGCGAATGCCGTGTTCGCGGAACACGCGCGCGATCATCGCGAGCAAGCCGGGGCGATCGGCGCAAACAATCGCAAGCTGGGTGTGCCCGCGCACCGGCTGTGCGCCGAATTCGATGCGTGGCGCAATGGCGAAGTGGCGCTGCGCCCGACTCGGCGCGCGCGCCGCCGTTTCCGCGCGATACGGCGTTTGCGTCAGCGCCTCGACCAGCGCGTTGCGCAAGCGTGCCGCCTGTGCGTCGTCGCGCAAGGCGCGGCCTTCGCCATCGAGTACGACGAAGCTGTCCAGGCTCATGCCGTGCCGTGACGTGACGACGCGCGCTTCGAGCACGGACAGGCGCAAGCGGTCGAACACGGCGGTGATCGCCGCGAACAGGCCGTCGCGGTCGGCGGCATGCACGAATACTTCGGTGCCGCCGCGCGGTCCGGCCGCATCGACCAGCACATGCGGGCCGCTGGCCGACGCCTGTGCGATGCCGCGCGTCTGCCAGGCGATCTGCACCGGCGTGAAACGCAGGAAGCTTTCATCGGGAAAATCCGCCCAGACGCGCTCGATGTCCGCCGCATCCATGCCGCCTTCGCGCAACAAGGTCATTGCCATGCGCCGGCATTCGGCTGCGCGTTCGTCCGCGTGCGGCGCCTGTTCGGGACCTGCGCGCAACGCGTAGCGCGCACTCACGTACAAGTCCGAAAGCAGCTTGTCCTTCCATGAATTCCACAGCTTCGCGCTGGTCCCGGCGATGTCGGCGCAGGTGAGCAGATACAGGCAATCCAGGCGCTCCCAGTCCCCGACTTCGACGGCGAAACGGCGCACGACGTCCGGATCGGTGATGTCCTGGCGCTGCGCGGTCACGCTCATCAGCAGGTGCCGGCGCACCAGCCAGGCGACCAGTTCGCCATCCGCCGCCGACAATTTCAAGCGTTCGCAGAATGCACGCGCCTCGCCCTCGCCGAGTTCGGAATGATCGCCGCCACGACCCTTGGCGATGTCGTGGAACAGCGCAGCGAGCAGCAGCAATTCCGGCTTTTGCAGGCGCGTCCACAGTTCATGCGCCTGCGCAAATTCGCGGCTCGCCTGCGCACTGGCGAAGCGCTCGACGTTGCGCAGCACGCGAATCGTGTGCTCGTCCACGGTGTAGACGTGGAACAGGTCGTACTGCATGCGACCGACGATGCGCCCGAAGGCCGGAAGATAGTGCGCGAGCACGCCGAAGCGATTCATCCGCGCCAGCGCTTCGACGGCCGGAGCGCCGCGTCGCAACAGGCGCGCGAAGGCGGCATTCACTTCGTCGTCTTCGCCAAGATGCTCGCCAACGCGCGCGAGGCTGGCTTCGATGCGACGCACCAACGCCGTGCGCAGGGCAAGGATTTGCGCGTGCTCGGTCCAGATGCGGAACAGGTCGATCAGTGCCGCAGGCCGGCGCTCGAACAGATCCGGCGTGTCGCTGTCCAGGCGCGCGTTGACCGCGACGAAATCCAGGCTCACGCGCTGCGGCAACGCCGGCGGTTCCAATGCCTCGTCGCAGGCATCGATGAAACGCGCACTGAGGCGCTCGATCGTCATCGCGGCGCGGTAATAGCCTTGCATGAATTGTTCGACGGCGAGGTTCTCGCGATGCTCGTCGACGAAACCGAATTGCGCGGCGAGCGCGCGCTGGTAGTCGAACAGCAGGCGCTCCTCGGCGCGGCCTGCCACGAGGTGCAGGGCGAAGCGGATGCGCGCAAGCAGATGCCGCGCGGCATCCAGCGCGGTCGCCTCGGCCTGCGCCAACATGCCGCATTTTCCCAATGTGGACAAACTCGTCGCGGCAAACAGGCGTCGGCCCAGCCACGCGATCGTCTGCGCCGCGCGCAGGCCACCGGGGCCATCCTTCAGATTGGGTTCCAGGTTGTAGGCGGTGTCGTCGAAGCGCGCGTGGCGCGCGTCGCGGTCGGCGCGTCGCGCTGCGAGATAACGCGGTTTCGACCAAAGTCCATCGTCGTCCAACATGGCGGCGAGCGCTGCGTCGAGTTGCGCGCTGCCGGCAATCCGGCGCGCATCGAACGCGCTGGTGTAGACGCTGGCGTCGGCCGCTGCGTGTTCGCGGCATTCGGCCAGCGTGCGCACGGCGTGACCGGGTTTCAGGCCGATGTCCCACAGGCAGGCAAAAAAGGATTCGAGTGCGCGCGACACCGGGCCAGACGGCGGCTGTTCGCACAACACCAGCAAATCCACATCCGAATGCGGAAACAACTCGCCGCGGCCGAAACCGCCGACGGCATACAAAGCCAAGGCATCGTTGTCGCCGACACAGGCGATCCAGGCATGCGTCACGATACGCTCGACTGCATCCGCGCGCGCACGCGTGAGCGCATCGACATCCGCGCCAAGGCGGAAGGAGTCCACCAGTTGGCGATCGACATCGCCGGTCAATTGCCGCAATGCTGCGCGCGCCTCGCGCGAAACGCCGCTGCGAGGAATCGCGGCGGGAAGGCGCGGAAGTTGGATCGGATCGAACTGGACAGCCACATGGCACCGTGCATGATCCCCTCTCCCCCGACAAACGTCGGGGGAGAGGGCTAGGGTGAGGGGGCAGCGTAACGCATTTGCGCAGCGCTACTGAAACCTGCGATTCATCCCCCTCACCCCAACCCTCTCCCCCAAGCTGCGCTTGAGGGAAAGGGAGTCAGGCAGCCTTCGGCCACGGCGTCAGGATTTCAAAACCGTCATCCGTGACTGCGATGGTGTGTTCCCACTGCGCCGACAACGAATGATCGCGCGTGACCACGGTCCAGCCATCCGGTAGCAGGCGCGTACCCGGCTTGCCGGCATTGATCATCGGCTCGACCGTGAACACCATGCCTTTTTCCAGGCGCATGCCCTGCCCGCGCTGGCCGTAGTGCAGCACCTGCGGATCTTCGTGGTAGATGCGGCCGATGCCGTGCCCGCAGTATTCGCGCACCACCGAGAAGCGATGACTTTCGGCGTGCTGCTGCACGGCGTGACCGATATCGCCGAGCGTCGCGCCGGGCCGCACCTGCTCGATACCCTTCATCATCGCCTCGAACGTGATCTGGCACAGCCGCTTGGCGAGAACGGAAGGCTCGCCGACGAAATACATGCGACTGGTGTCGCCGTGCCAGCCATCCTTGATCACGGTGACATCGATGTTGACGATGTCGCCGTCCTTGAGGATTTTTCCCGGGCTCGGGATGCCGTGGCAGATGACGTTGTTGACCGACGTGCACACAGTCTTGGGAAAGCCCTTGTAGCCGACGTTCGCCGGCACCGCTTTTTGCACATTGACGATGTGATCGTAGGCGACCGCATCGATTTCTTCGGTCGTGGCGCCGGCCTTGACGTGCGGCACGAGCAGTTCCAGCACCTCGGCGGCGAGGCGGCCGGCGATGCGCATCTTCTCGATTTCAGCGGGGGTCTTGATGGTGACGGGCATCCGCCTATTGTAGCGGAGCAGTGAATCGCACGCCGGATTTTGTTTGCAACGGACTGAAAACCCTGTAGAATTCGCGCCCGCTCCCATCCCGGGAGCAAATCCGCACACGTTTCGATACCGTTGTCGGGGTGCCTGGGGCAAACGCTACGCCGTTTGCGATCGGGTCGCCAACGCTGGAAACGTGGAGGTTCTAACCCCGGACTCGCCGCTCATGACAGCGGTGGCGTCCCTTTTTGGAGCACATCCCATGACTCAAGTCACCATGCGCCAGATGCTGGAAGCCGGCGTGCATTTCGGCCATCAGACCCGCTACTGGAACCCGCGCATGGCGCCGTACATCTTCGGCGCGCGCGGCAGAATCCACATCATCAACCTGGAAAAAACCCTGCCGTTGTTCACCGACGCGACCAACTTCGTGTCGGGTCTGGCGCAAAAGCGCGGCACCGTCCTGTTCGTCGGCACCAAGCGTTCGGCGCGCGATGCGATCAAGGAAGAAGCCGTGCGTTGCGGCATGCCCTACGTCAGCCAGCGCTGGCTCGGCGGCATGTTGACGAATTTCCGCACGGTCAAGCAGTCGGTTTCGCGCCTGAAGGAAATCGAGGCGATGGCCACCGACGGCAGCTTCGACAAGCTGGTCAAGCACGAAGTGATGGGCCTGCTGCGCGAAAAGGAAAAGCTCGAGAAGTCCCTCGGCGGCATCAAGAACATGAACGCGCTGCCGGATGCATTGTTCGTGATCGACATCGGTCATGAAGACATCGCGGTCAAGGAAGCCAAGAAGCTCGGCATCCCGGTCGTGGCCGTGGTCGATACGAACTACGATCCGTCGCTGGTGGATTACGCGATCCCGGGCAACGACGACGCGATCCGCGCCGTGCAGTTGTACACCCGCGCGATCGCCGACTCCGTGCTCGAAGGCAAGGCCGCGGCTCCGATCACCGCAGCCACCGCGAAGGACGAGTTCGTCGAACTCGACGCCGACGGCAACCCGGTCGCCAAGCCCGCCGCGCGCGAACGCGACGACCGCCGCAACAAGCCGGCGCCGCGCAAACCGGTCGCGAAGAAGGCGGCGCCGCGCAAGCCCGCGCCTAAGAAAGACGAAGGCGAAGCCGCTGCAGAGTAACGCGCGTTTCTCCCTCTCCCGCCTGCGGGAGAGGGCCGGGTGAGGGAAACGCCATAGCGGCGTTCCACTTCCCCTCATCCGCCTCCGGCACCTTCTCCCGCACGCGGGAGAAGGAAAAGCATCGACACAAATAACCGAGGAACCCCATGGAAATCACCGCAAGCATGGTCAAGGAGCTGCGCGAGCGCTCCGGCGCCGGCATGATGGAGTGCAAGAAAGCGCTCACCGAAAACAAGGGCGACATCGAAGTCGCCATCGAATGGCTGCGCAAGCAGGGCCTGGCCAAGGCCGACAAGAAGGCCAGCCGCGTCGCCGCCGAAGGCCGCATCGCGGTCGCACAGGATGGCGGCAAGGCCGTGCTGGTCGAAATCAACTCGGAAACCGATTTCGTCGCCAAGGACGAGAACTTCATCAAGTTCGCCGACGAAGTGGCCAGCACCGCACTCGCCAGCGGCGCTGCCGATGTCGAAGCACTGAAGGCGGCCAGGACCGCGCAGGGCCAGACCGTCGAGGAGACGCGTGCTTTGCTCGTCGCCAAGGTCGGCGAGAACGTGCAGGTGCGCCGCATGGTGCGCATCGGCAGCACGAATAATATCGCCGCCTACCTGCACGGCGGGCGCATCGGCGTACTCGTGGAAACGAAGGGCGGCAACGCCGAGTTCGCGCGTGGCGTGGCCATGCACGTGGCGGCGATGAATCCGCCGTACAACAAGGCCAGCGACGTCCCCGCCGCCTTCGTCGAGAAGGAAAAGGAAATCGAACTGGCCAAGATGAGCGACAAGGACAAGGCCAAGCCGGCGAACATCCTGGAGAAGATCATCGGCGGCAAGATCGCCAAGATCGTCAACGAGAACACGCTGTACGGCCAGCCCTACGTGCTCAACACCGAGCAGACCGTCGAAGCCGCGGCCAAGGCCGCCGGCGCCGACGTGATCGGCTTCCAGCGCCTGGTCGTCGGCGAAGGCATCGAGAAGGTCAAGGAAGATTACGCCGCGGAAGTGGCGAAAGCGATGCAGGTGTAAATCCGTTGCACTTCCCCTGCTCGGCAGGGGAAGTCGCCGACCTGAAACGATCCGGGTCGGAAGCAGGTCGACGCCCGGCGCAAGCACGCGCCGGGTCATTCAAATGCGATAGTCTAACGTTGCGCGTTTCGGCTACACTTTTCGCATGACGCATTGCCGTTCCCCGATCATTGCACGCCTGCGCGCTCATCGCGGGCTGTGGCTAGTGTGCGTGGCGACGCTGCTGTTCAAGTTTTTTGCGGGCACGGTGTGCATGGCCGATGCGGCCAAGGCTTGCGTCAGCTCCGGCGGCGCAGCGATCGCAACCGTTGCGCTGGACGATGCCAACGCAAACGAAGCTTGCCTTCTCGGCGAAGCGGGCGACTGCCATTGCACGTGCGCCCACGCCACCCCGGTTCCATCCAATGCGATCGTCGTGCGCAGCGTAATCGCCACGACGGCGCATTTGCCTTTCGATACGTCGCGCTACACCCCCGCGCACGCGGCATCCGCGCTGCGCCCTCCGATCATCGCCTGAATCCCCTTGCTGCGTGACGCCCGCGCGAGCGGTGCGTCGCCTCGTGCCTTGGTTTTCAGGAGATTCCCATGTTGTCGTTGCGTTCGGCGCTGGCGTGCGCCACCATTTTCCTTGCATCCGATGCGACGCTGGCGCAGGCGCCGGATGCCGCCGAAACGCTGGCGTTACGCGGCGCCAGTTCATCCGCGTTGCGCGATAGCCTGCATGCGCTGTGGGATTCCAGTCCGCAGATTCGCGCCGCGCGCGCCGATCTCGATGCCGCGCGCGCGCGCGAACGCGCGTCGCAGCAACCGCTGTACAACCCCACCCTGTCGCTGGATGCGGAGAACGCGGATGTGGATCGGCGCAGCGCGAGCATCGGCCTGACCCTGGATGTTTCCGGCAAGCGCCGTGCGCGCGCTGCCGAAGGCGCTGCGGTATTGCAGGCGGGCGAATCCGCGTTCGAGATCGCGCGCCGCGACCTGGCCGCGCATTGGCTGCGGGCGTGGACGGCAACGATCATCGCGCAACGCCAGGCGCAACTGGGCCAGCATCGGCTCGATCTGATGCAGCGCTTCGACACGTTGGCCGCGCAACGCCTCACGGTTGGCGACATCTCGGCGCCCGAACGCGATCTGGCCGCGCTCGCACTCGGCGAAGCGCAGGCGGCGCAAGCCACTTTGCTGGGCGATGCCGCG
>JAFEEK010000168.1 GCA_018241165.1 Pseudomonadota bacterium | reverse complement strand
TCGCTGGAATTCGTGTTGATGTTCGTGCCGGTCGAGGCGGCCTACATCGAGGCCGTGCACAACGACGATTCATTGCATGCGTTCGCACTGGAACGGCAAGTCGTGATCGTGACCACGTCCACGTTGCTGGCCACGCTGCGCACGGTCGAAAGCCTGTGGCGCAACGCGGATCGCAATCGCAACGCACAGGAAATTGCCGATCGCGCCGGCAAGTTGTACGACAAGTTTGCCGGCTTCGTCGATGATCTGGATGAGGTGCGCGCCAAGATTGCCGCGGCCGGCAAGGCGCTGGATGCTGCCGGCGGCAAGCTCAACGCCGGGCCGGGAAACCTGTTGCGTCAGGTCGAAATGCTGCGCGAGCTTGGTGCCAAGGCCAGCAAGGCGCTACCCGCCGAGGCGCGCGAGCGCTCGGCCGATGCGTTGCCGCGCATTGCTGACGGCTGACGGCGCAGTCATCGCTTGAAGTATAGAAAAAAGTTCTATACCATTAATGCGTGACGACCAAGCATCGATTTCGCAACGGACAATACCGGATCGAGCTTCGAGAGAAGGATCATCTTCCGCCGCACGTACATCTGACCGGGGCGGTCTGGACGTGATGATTGATATCGCCACAGCGACGGTCATGGTCGGGGTCTGCCCGGCATCTCTGCGCCGTGAAGTATTGGCGTGGATCAAGGCCAACAACGACGAATTGATGAAGGATTGGAAGAAATGGCATCGATGAAGCGCCCGCAACTCAGGTCGGTCAAGGCACTTTCTGGACATCGTCTGGAATTGACTTTCATTGATGGCAACCGCTACCGAGTCGATCTGAGCGCCGATGTGCAGCGGCTGCCGGGCTTGCGTGCGTTGCGCAGCGCAAGTGCATTTGCTGCTTGCGCATTGGCGGACGCCGGCTGGTCGGTCGAATGGCCTGCTCATGATGTGCAGATAGGTGCGGACACCTTGTGGCTGGATGCGGTTGCACAATGCAGTCGCGATCCAGGCCAGCGGGCGTTGCTGCAATGGCGCGCGCGGCATGGCTTGTCGCTGGCAGCGGCGAGTCAGGCGTTGGGGCTCACACCTCGCACCATCAGTGCATACGGCACGGGTAGCCGTAGCGTACCGAAAACCGTATTGCTGGCGATCAAGGGCTGGGAAATCGAAACGCGGGCTGCGTGACCATTTTTCCTCCGACGATGGGTCAGAATGCGTAGGTGATTGCCCCTGCGTTCTCGGATATTTTCTTGTCCTTGAGCATCTGCGCGATGATCTCTTCCACTTGCGGCTTGCTGAGCTTTTTCTGGAAGAACGAACCGATGGCCTGGCCAAGTGTTTTGCGCTTGCGCGGTCTCGACTTCTTCTCGGACTTGGCAAGAATCTCAAGCACGCGATTGAAATTCGCCGGGTCAGGGGCAGGTTTCGGTGCAGGTATGGGCTTGGGTGCGGGCGATGGCTTGGGCTTGGGAACGGCTTGCGTGCCGACGCGCCGGCACTTCATGCCCACCGAATTCAGGTACCGCAGCAAAGGTTCGAAACCCTTGTCGTTCGACAGTACCGTGCAAATCGTGTCGGTTCCACTTGCTTGGATCCGGCCAAGTTCGCAGGCAATGAAGAAGTCGAGTGCGTTAGGTCCACTCGCGTCCAACCTGCGCCATTGAAGGCGATCCCCAAACCGTTGCGTCGCCGTGACGAGTTCAACCGGGATGGATTTCTGGTTCACTCCGGTAAAGACGATCACCTTGCAGTCAGAAGCGATTTTGGAGAGATCCACTCCAGGGACGTTTTCGAAATCGACCAGAAAAAGCTCGTTGCTCATAGGTATTTCACCGCCGCATCAGCGAACCCAACACGCCGCGCATCAGCGCCGAGCCGATGCGGCTGCCGCCGCTGCGCACCGCCGATTTCGCCATGGTTTCGATCATGCCTTGGCGGCGGCTGGTGCCGAAGATGGCGTTGCGGATTGCCTGGCCCCAGCCAGACCCCGTTTGCGCCTGCGCCGTTGTCGTTGGCGTGCCTGCTGGCGCGGCCGCCGTATCGCTGGTGCGCTGGGTAAGCATCTCGTAAGCCGATTCGCGGTCGACCGCAGTGTCGTACTTTGCGCCGACCGGCGAGCGTGAACGTACTACGCTGCGTTCTTCGTCGGTGATCGTGCCGATGCGGCAGGCCGGCGGCACGATCATGGCGCGATCCACGGGCATCGGTACGCCGCGATCCTGCAGCGTCGACACCAGCGCCTCGCCGACGCCGAGCTGGGTGATGACCGTGGTGATGTCGCCCAGCGCCGGATTCGGCGCGAGCGTCTGCGCGGCGGCATTGACGGCCTTCTGGTCGCGCGGCGTGAACGCGCGCAACGCATGCTGCACGCGATTGCCCATCTGTCCGAGGATGACATCGGGCACGTCGTCGGGATTCTGCGAACAGAAATACACGCCCACGCCTTTGGATCGGATCAGGCGCACGACCTGCTCGACGCGCTTTTGCAGCGCGGGCGGGCAGTCGTCGAAAAGCAGGTGCGCCTCGTCGAAGAAGAACAC
>JAFEEK010000167.1 GCA_018241165.1 Pseudomonadota bacterium | reverse complement strand
GACTTCCGTGAGGATCGCCCCGACGGCTTCACGCACGCATGACTCGACCAATGCGTAGGAAACGGCCTCGGGAACGATCACCGCGATATCTCGCCGGATCGACGGAAACGCCGAAACAGGTCGAGCCAGCGGCACTGCACCGGCAGTCAGGATCGCCGTATCGGCCTCGAACACATAAACATCGCAATCCAGATCCAGCGCCTTGATCAGGCGCGGATGCAGTGCCCCAAGCAGCGCCGCGGACTTGCCATCGATCACGGCACGCGCGCTCCGGCCGGGGTGCAGCCACGCCTGCGCTGCTGGCTCGAACGTGATCTTGCCGCCGGCGCCGGCGAGCCGGATGAGTGTTTCCAGATCGGACTTGAGATCGTAGAAATCCATCTCGCGCTTGCCCGTCGCCCAGCCTTCCGGCATGGCACGGTCGCAGGCCACGGCAGCGAGTTGTTGCACTTGTTGCAGGGTCCCGCCGGTGTTGGTGAACACGAGCCCGGCTTCGAACAGCCGCACACGATCCTGCTGGCGATTGCGGTTGTGCTTCAAGGCTTCGACGAGCCCGGGCAGCAAAGACGTGCGCATGACCGCCATATCTGCGCTCAACGGATTGGCCAGCCCGACCGAACCATCGGCAAGCGACCATCGTTCGAGCAGTCCGCGAGCGACAAAACTCATGCAGATCGCCTCGCGGTAGCCGCGTGCGGCCAGCTGCGCGCGCAGGCGTGCGCTCGACACCTGCGACTCGGCCTGCAGATGCAGGCGCAATTCGCCGCTCGGCGCGTGCGTCGGGATCCGGTCGTAGCCGTGGATGCGCGCGATTTCCTCGACCAGGTCTTCCTCGATCGTGATGTCGAAGCGTCGAGACGGCGCGGTGACGCGCCAACCGTCAGCGGCTTTTTCCACGCGCATGTCCAGCTTGCCGAGGATGCGTTCGACTTCAGCATCGGCGACGTCGATACCCAGCACGCGCGCCAGTCGCGCGCGGCGCAAGCCGACGGCGGCAGGCTCTGGCAATGCATCGGCAAGCATGGTTTCGACGGTTGGACCGGGCTTGCCGCCGCAGATGTCGAGGATCAGGCGCGTGGCGCGCTCCATCGCCAGCCGCGGCAATTGCGGATCGACGCCGCGCTCGAAACGGTGCGAGGCATCCGTGTGCAATCCCAGCTTGCGCGCGCGGCCCATGATCGCGTGGGGGGCGAAATGTGCCGCTTCAAGGAACACGTCGCGCGTCGTGTCGATGACACGCGAGTCGAATCCACCCATGATGCCGGCCAGCCCGAGCGTATGTTTATCGTCGGCGATGACCAGAAAATCCGATGCCAGCGCGTGTTCGTTGCCATCGAGCAATTTTGTTTTCTCGCCGGCGCGCGCGTGGCGCACGCGGATCGCGCCGTGCAACTGCGCAACGTCGTACGCGTGCATGGGCTGGCCGAGTTCCAGCATCACATACTGGGTGACATCGACGATCGCGCTGATCGGCCGGATGCCACTGCGACGCAGGCGTTCGGCAAGCCACAGCGGAGACTTCGCCGCGGCATTCACGCCCTCGATGACGCGACCGACATACCGCGGGCAATCCGCGCCGGCATCGAGCTTCACGTCACGCTGCGCCGTCGCAGCGGTCGGAACTGGCGTTGCCGGCGCTTCGGTCACGGCCACGTCGAACAGCGCGGCAACGTCGTGCGCGAGCCCGCGCAAGCCCAGGCAATCGGGCCGGTTTGGCGTGAGCTTGAGTTCGATGCGCGCGTCGGGCAGGGATAGATACTCGGCAAGCGGCGAGCCGACCGGCGCATCCGCCGGCAATTCCATGAGTCCCGCCGCGTCGGCATCCAGGCCCAATTCCTTCGCCGAGCACAGCATGCCGTTGGATTCGATGCCGCGCAGCGCCGCCTTCTTGATTTCGATGCCGTTCGGCAGCTTCGCGCCGATGGTCGCCAGCGGCGCCTTCAACCCGACGCGCGCGTTTGGCGCGCCGCAGACGATCTGCAATGGCGCATCGGCACCCACGGCGACCTTGCACACGCGTAACTTGTCCGCGTTCGGATGTGCCACGCACTCGACAATCTCGCCGACGACGACGCCATCCAGGCCCGCGCCAAGCGCATCGACGGCTTCCACTTCAAGCCCGGCCATGGTCAGGCGCCGGCACAACTCGTCACGGTCGGCGGGCGGATCGACGAAGCTGCGCAGCCAGTTTTCGGAAAATTTCATTTTGTATTCCCTTGCTCGTCATTCCGGCCATGGGTTGGCCGGAACGACGGATTGTGCTTATCCAAACTGCCGCAAAAACCGCACGTCGTTCTCGAAGAACGCACGCAGGTCGGTCACGCCATAACGCAACATCGCAAAGCGCTCGACGCCGAGGCCGAACGCGAAACCTGTATACTTTTCCGCATCGATGCCGCATTCGCGTAATACGTTCGGATGCACCATGCCGCAACCGAGCACCTCGAGCCAGCGCTCGCTGCCATCCTCGCGATCCCAGCGGATGTCCACTTCCGCCGACGGCTCGGTGAACGGAAAATAGCTCGGCCGGAAGCGCATCTGGAAATCACGCTCGAAGAACGCGCGCACGAATTCGGCGAGCGTGCCCTTCAAGTCTGCAAAACTCGAAGTTTCATCGACCAGCAGGCCTTCGACCTGATGGAACATCGGGCTGTGGGTCTGGTCCGAATCGCTGCGGTAAACCTTGCCCGGCGCGATGATGCGCAGCGGCGGCTTGGCCTTGCGCATCGCCCGGATCTGCACCGGCGAGGTGTGCGTGCGCAGCAGCTTGCCGTCGGGAAAATAAAATGTGTCGTGCATCGCGCGCGCCGGATGGTGCGCGGGAAAATTCAGCGCCTCGAAATTGTGGTAGTCGTCTTCGATCTCTGGGCCGTCGGCCTGCGCGTAGCCCAGGCGCGAGAAAATATCGACGATGCGTTCGAGCGCGCGCGTAACCGGATGGATGCTGCCCAGGTCCGCATTGCGGCCCGGCAGGGTGATGTCGATTCTTTCGTCGGCCAGGCGCGTGTCGAACACGGCGTTTTCCAGTGCCGCTTTGCGCTGTGCGATGGCATCTTGCAATAGTTCCTTGGCGCGATTGACCAGCGCGCCTTGCGCCTTGCGTTCTTCCGGCGGCAGTTTGCCCAGTGCCTTGAGTTGCTCGGTGACCACGCCGGACTTGCCGAGCAGACTCACGCGCAGTCCTTCGACAGCATCCAGTGTTCCGGCGGTGGCGATGTCCCGGACAGCCTTGTCGATGTGTTGGTCGAATTCGGACACGAGAAATTCCTGTTCCCAAAACGCACGTGGGGAGCAAGCCAAAGCCTGCTCCCCACGCAATCATGCATCATCCATGGACGATGCGCTGTTCTGCTTCGATTACGCCGCGAGCGCGCTCTTGGCCTTTTCCGCCAGCGCATTGAACGCCTTGATGTCGTGCACGGCGATGTCGGCGAGTACCTTGCGGTCGACCGTGATGCCGGCCTTCTTCAGGCCATTCATCAGGCGGCTGTAGGACAGGCCGAACGCGCGCGCGCCGGCGTTGATGCGCACGATCCACAGGGCGCGGAACTGGCGCTTCTTCTGCTTGCGGCCGATATAGGCGTATTGACCCGCCTTGATGACCGCCTGCTTGGCGACGCGGAAGACCTTGCGGCGGGCGTTGTAATAGCCCTTCGCGCGGGAAATGATTTTCTTGTGCCGGCGACGTGCGACGACGCCACGTTTTACTCGTGCCATGGTCGTGTCTCCTTAGGCGTAGGGCAGCAT
>JAFEEK010000166.1 GCA_018241165.1 Pseudomonadota bacterium | reverse complement strand
GGGTTGAACGCGCTGGTCGTGCGCGAACCCGGCGGCACCAAGGCGGGCGAAGAAATTCGTCGCGTGCTGCTCGACACGGCGCATCACGGCTTGTGCGCCGAAGCCGAATTGCTGCTGATGTTCGCTTCGCGCGCGCAGCTGGTGCGCGAACTCGTGCGCCCGGCGCTGGCGGCCGGGCGCTGGGTGCTTTCCGACCGTTTCACCGACGCGAGCTTCGCCTACCAGGGCGGCGGCCGTGGCCAGCCGCAAGACAGAATCGCGGAACTCGAACGCTGGGCGGCGGACGGACTCGTTCCCGATCTGACCTTGCTGCTCGACCTTCCGGTCGCCGAAGGCCTGAAGCGCGCGAACGGTCGCGGCAGCGCGGATCGCATCGAAATGGAAAACGCGGATTTCTTCGAGCGCGTGCGCGCCGCGTATCGCGCGCGCGCCGCCGCCGAGCCAACGCGCTTTCGTGTGATCGATGCAGGCCGGCCGTTGGAAGCGGTGCTCGGCGATGTGCGCGGCGTCGTGGGAAATTTTCTCGATCAATGTGGAGTGCGCACATGACGCTTGCGCCGTGGCATGCCGAGGACTGGCAGCGTCTGCTGGCGCGGCGCGCGCAGGATCGCCTGCCGCATGCCTTGCTGTTGTGCGGACCGGCGGGATTGGGCAAGCGCGCATTCGCCGATGCCATCGTGGCCGCGCTGCTGTGCGAACGCGCTGGCGAACGCGAGGATGGGCTGGCCTGCGGACATTGCCGTGCCTGTGCGCTGCTCAAGGCGGGCAGTCATCCGGATGCGGTACGCGTGACGCTGGAACTGCGCGACGACGGTGGCGGTACCGATCAAAGACGACGCACGGAAATTACCGTCGATCAGATCCGCACGCTCGGCGAACGCCTGGCGCTGACGCCACAATTCGGCGGCATGCAGATCGCCTTGATCGATCCTGCCGACGCGATGAACGCGAGTGCCGCGAACGCCTTGCTCAAGACGCTGGAAGAGCCGACCCCGGCAACGCTGATCGCGCTGATCGCCGATCGCCCCGCGCGCCTGCCGGCGACGATCCGCAGCCGCTGCCAGCGCATCGATTTCCGCCTGCCGCCGCGCGCGCAGGCGCTGGGCTGGTTGAACGCGCAGGGCGTCGAGACGAAAACCGCGGACACCGCGCTGGACGTGGCTGCGGGCAATCCCGGCGTCGCCATGGAATTGGCCCGATCCGATGGTCTGAAGCTGCACGCGGAAGTCGATGCCGACCTGCGCGCCCTGCGCGGCGGCCAATCATCTGCTTCGCAGATCGCCATGCGCTGGAGCAAGTCCGAGCCGGAGCGGCGCCTGTGGTTCGCCGCCATGCAGCTTCAGGATTGCGCGCGCGCCTTGACCGCGCCCGCCGAATTGCCCAAGCTAGCGGCGGGGTTCGACCGCATCAACCGCGCGCGCGAGCAGTTGCGCGGGCCGTTGCGGACGGAGTTGGTGATATTGGACGCGCTGTCGGCACTGGCCGCGTAACGAGGAGCAAGCGCAATGGCCGCACCCAATCTGGCTATGCCGCGGCAAGGCATCCTGCCGCTGACGATCAAGGACAAGACCGCGCTGTACAACGCCTACATGCCGTTCGTGCGCGGCGGCGGGCTGTTCGTGCCCACGGCCAAGCGCTACAACCTCGGCGACGAAGTCTTCATCCTGCTCACCCTGATGGACGAGAAGGACCGCCTGCCGGTTCCCGGCAAGATCGTGTGGATCACGCCCGCCGGCTCGCAGGGCAACCGCGCCGCCGGCATCGGCGTGCAGTTCAACGATTCGGCAGACGGCGAAGCGGCGCGCACCAAGATCGAGTCGATGCTGGCGGGCATACTGGGTTCCGACAAACCCACGTATACGATGTAGATGCAAAAGCGTTACTTCGGCACCGACGGCATCCGCGGCCGCGCGGGTGAGCATCCGATCACCGCGGAATTCATGTTGCGCCTCGGGCGCGCGGTGGGCCGCGTGCTGGCGAACGGCGGCATGGCACCGGTGTTCATCGGCAAGGACACGCGCGTTTCCGGCTACATGCTCGAATCGGCCCTGGAAGCCGGGCTTGTTTCCGCCGGCGCCAACGTGCGCCTGCTCGGGCCGATGCCGACGCCGGCGGTTGCCTTCCTCACCCGTGATTTGCGCGGCAGTGGCGGCATCGTCATCAGCGCCTCGCACAATCCGTACTGGGACAACGGCGTCAAATTTTTCGACGGCAATGGCGAAAAGCTCGGCGACGCCGTGGAACTGGCGATCGAGCGCGAGCTCGATGTCGTGCCGGAGCCATCCGCGCGCATCGGCAAGGCCGCGCGCGTGGACGACGCCGCGCAACGCTATGCGGAGCATTGCCGCGCCACGGTGCCGGGCCTGCAATTGCGCGGTCTGCGCATCGTCCTGGACTGCGCGCACGGTGCGACCTATCAGATTGCGCCGAAGGTTTTCGCCGAGCTCGGTGCGCAAGTGCATGCGATCGGTGTTGCGCCTGACGGCGAGAACATCAATCGCGATTGCGGCGCCACGCACATCGGCGCATTGCAGGCAGCGGTGCGCGATCGCGGAGCGGACATCGGCATTGCCTTCGATGGCGATGGCGACCGCGTGCAGATGGTCGATGCCGACGGCGCCATCGCCGACGGCGACGATCTGCTTTACATCCTCGTGCGCGATGCCCGCACGCGGGGCACTCTGCATGGACCGGTCGTCGGCACGCTGATGACGAACTTCGGCGTGGAGCGCGCGATCGGCGAACTCGGCGCGCAATTCCTGCGCGCGAACGTGGGCGATCGTTATGTGTTGCAGATGCTCAAGGAACATGGCGGCGTGCTTGGCGGCGAGGCGTCCGGGCATCTGTTGAGCCTGGACCATGCGCCGACCGGCGACGGCATCGTCAGCGCCTTGCTCGTGCTCGACGCCTTGCAACGCCAGGGCAAGACGCTCGCGCAGGCGCGCGCCAGCCTGCGCCGCGTGCCGCAGGTGATGCTCAACGTGCGCACGGATCCGGCCGTGCTGGCTGCCGTTGCCGTGCAAACCGCGTTGCGCCGCGTGGAAGGCATCCTGCGCGGCCGTGGCCGCGTCGTGCTGCGCGCGTCCGGAACCGAGCCGCTGGTGCGCGTGACCGTGGAAGGCGAGGATGCTGCGGAAGTGCAAAAGCTCGCGCAGGAGCTGGCGAACGCCGTAGAATCGGCGAAATGAACGCACGTATCCCAACCCTCGACATCCGCCGTTTCGATACAGATCGAAACGCCTTCGTCGCCGAAATCGGCGCGGCCTACCGCGAATGGGGCTTCGCCGGCATCCGCGGCCACGGCATCCCGCAGGCATTGATCGACGGCGCCTACGACGCCTTCGTGCGCTTCTTCGCGCTGCCCG
>JAFEEK010000165.1 GCA_018241165.1 Pseudomonadota bacterium | reverse complement strand
TTCCACCGTTCCCGCATTCGCATAGCCGAGCGCGCGGCCGGCGGCGATGGCTGCGTCGCCCATCTTTGCGCGCAGCTCGGGCGTGAGGAACGGCGAGGGCGTTTCTTCCAGCACCTTTTGATAGCGCCGTTGCGCCGAACACTCGCGTTCGTTCAAGTGCACGATGTTGCCGTGCGCATCGCCGAAAATCTGGAACTCGATGTGGCGCGGCGTTTCGATGTAGCGTTCGAGCAGGACGCGGTCGCGGCCGAACGCGTTCTTCGCCTCGCGCTGGCACGATTCCAGGTTCGATGCGAACTCGCCCGCGTTGCGCACGATGCGCATGCCCTTGCCGCCGCCGCCGTAAGCGGCCTTGATCAGCAGCGGAAAGCCGATGCGCTGCGCCTCGCGCGCGATCTGGGCGGGGTCTTGATCCGCGCCGGTGTAACCCGGCACGACCGGCACGCCGTGCGCGGCCATCAGGTCTTTCGCGCCGGCTTTCGACCCCATCCTGCGCATCGATTCGGCGGATGGACCGATGAAGGCGATGCCGGCTTTCGTACACGCCTCGGCGAAGTCCGCGTTCTCGGACAGGAATCCGTAGCCCGGGTGGATCGCCTGCGCGCCGGATTTTTTCGCAGCTTCGATGATGGCATCCCCGCGCAGATAGCTGTCCTGCGGGCGCGGCCCGCCGATCGGATACGCGAAATCCGCCTGGCGCACATGCTGCGCATTCGCGTCGGCCTCGGAATACACCGCAACCGTCTGGATGCCCAGGCGTCGGCAGGTGCGAATGACGCGACAAGCAATTTCGCCGCGATTGGCGATGAGGATGCGCGAGAACATGCTTTAACCCTCCCCTTCAAGGGGAGGGCTGGGTGGGAATGGTGTTGCCCGGGCACGCAGGGTTTGCAAGATCACCTCCAGCACTCCATCGGATTCCTCCAAGACCTGATTATTCCAAAATCGCAACACGACGAACCCGGCTTGACGAAGCTTGTCAGCGCGCTTTGCATCATATGACTGTTGCGCGTCATGTTGGCTCCCATCGAGTTCGATCGCTATCCGGCGATCCAGACAGGCAAAATCGAGGATAAAGTCGCCAAAGGGATGCTGGCGGCGAAATTTGCAACCGTCGAGTTGGCGATCACGCAAGTATTGCCAGAGTCGCTGTTCTGCATTGGTTGGGGCATTGCGGAGCGTTCGCTGCAATTTGTGATCGATAATTTTCCGGTTCGTTTGGCCTTGCATGGGAGTTGCTCCGAAAACCATCCCCACCCAACCCTCCCCTTGAAGGGGAGGGCTTAAAAGCGGCGCGCTTGCCTGACGCAACTCGCTATTGCCCCATCCAATTGGCAGACCGCTTGTCCAGGAACGCGGTCAGGCCTTCCTGCCCTTCGGGCGAGACGCGCAGGCGCGCGATCAGCGCGGCGTTTTTCATGTCGGTCTGGCCGCTGTTGCGCTCCAGCGCGCCGCCGAGTTCCAGCGCCAGGTGCTTGGCTTCGCGTTGCGCCAGCGGGCCGCCCTTGCCCAGCCAGTGCAGCACGCGGTCTACCGTTTCATCCAATACAGACGCAGCGACGGCTTCATGCACGAGTCCGATTCGTTGCGCATACGCCGCGTCGAATATCTCGCCAGTGACAAACAGGCGCCTTGCCTGGCGCGCGCCGATGGCGGCGACGACATATGGCGAGATCACGGCGGGGACGAGTCCGAGTTTGACTTCGGTCAGACCGAATTTCGCCGTATCGGCTGCGATGGCGATGTCGCAGCAGGCCACCAATCCGACACCGCCGCCGTAGGCAGAACCATTGACCCGCGCCAGCGTCGGCTTGGCCAGCGTGTTCAACGTGCGCATCAGCGCGGCAAGGCGTTCGGAGTCGTTGCGATTTTCGGCCTCGGATGCGCGCGCCATGCCGCGCATCCAGTTCAGGTCCGCGCCTGCGGAAAACGTACTGCCGTTGCCGGTCAGGACGATGCAGCGCACAGCGGCATCGCGGTCGAGCTTGCCAAGCGTGTCGGTCAGCTCGGCGACCAGCGCATCGTCGAACGCGTTGTGCACCTGCGGGCGATCCAGCGCCACGCGGGCGACGCGATTGGCGATGGCGATGGCGAGCGACGATGGCATGCCGGGTTCCTTTCTGCGGCGATGCGTGGATGATAGCGGTTTGGGTACACTTCGCGCATGCCATTATTGCGCCTGTACCTTCGCGTCATCGCCCTGCTGGCCCCGGAAAAGTGGCTGGCAATCGCGTTGGCGATTGCCAACCTCGGGCTCGCCGGGGTGTTTTTCCTCGAGCCATGGCTGTTCGGGCGCGTCGTCGATGCGCTGGCGGCCAGGCACGATGCCTGGCGCTACATCGGCTGGTGGGCGGGCGCCGGATTCGGCGGTGTGGTGGCGAGCGTGTGGGTGTCGTTGTATTCCGATCGTCTCGCACACCGGCGCAGGCTCGCCGCCATCGCCATGTTCTTCGAGCATGCCGTGGCGCTGCCGTTGTCGTTCCATGGCCAGCATCACACCGGTCGCCTGCTGCGCATCATGCACGGCGGCACCAGCAACCTGTTCAGCCTGTGGCTCGGTTTTTTCCGCGAGCACCTGGCGACCTTGCTCGCGATCGTCGTGATGGTTCCGCTGGCGCTGAAAATGAACTGGAAGCTGGCGCTGCTGATGATCGCACTGATGGTCAGTTTTGCGGTGTTCAACTCCATCGCGATGCGGCGTACCTTGAAGGCGCAAGGCGAAGTCGAGGAACTGCATCACGAGATCACCGAGCGTGCCGGCGATGTGTTCGGCAATGTGCTGGTCGTGCAGAGCTTCACGCGCCTGTCCGCCGAGGTCGGCGCTATCCGCGACATGATGAAAAAGGTGCTGAACGCTCAATATCCGGTGCTGCGCGGCTGGGCGTGGTTGACCGTGGCCAATCGCGCATCGAGCACGCT
>JAFEEK010000164.1 GCA_018241165.1 Pseudomonadota bacterium | reverse complement strand
TTCTATGCAGACAAACTCTCGCAGCTGAGCATCGGTCTGATGTACGCCCACGGCGAAGGCGTGCCGCGGGATGAAGCAACTGCTTATGCGTGGCTCGTCGTGGCGGCGGAACGCGGCTATCCCAAGTTCGTGGAAGCGGTCGACCGGCAAAAGGTGTTGATGACGCCGGAACAGATGCAGCAGGCGCAGCCGATCCTCGCCGAAATACGGGCACGTTATGGCGACGAGGTGGCCAAGCCGCGCATCATCGCGCAACTGCGCGAGGGCAAGACGGCGATGACCGGCTCCCACATCGGCTACGACTTCGGCGTGCAGGTCAAGGCGGATCACCCCTGCACCGGCGGTGGCACCGTGGTGATCAATGGCATGGAGCTGCCCAAGACCGGCTGTCCCGGGTCGAACCTCTACTCGCCCGAGCGTTGGGATCCGAAGGAGTACTTCGTGCTGCGCGATGCGCAATGGAAAGCAACGGTCACCGTCGGCGAGGTCAAGGACGCCGATGCCGGCGACAAGGACCGGCCGAAGCCGAAAACCGACAAGCCTGACGGCAAACCATGACGCGCTAGCGGGTCGGCACGACGGCGCGAGTACGGCCTCCGACCAGGCGTCGCCAGATGCCTGCAAGGAAGCGGAACAGTTTCGGGACCAGCCAGATCAACAGCACCAGGAACGCGGCGAGCAGCACCAGAAACACGAGCGGGTGCTGGAACACCAGCCACAACCCGCCGAGCAGGATACCGTCTTCGGAGAAGCTCATCGTCCAGTTGCTGAATGGTTCCGGCGACGTATTGATCGCCGCGCGCGTACCCATCTTGGCCAGGTGCGTGCCGCCGGCGATGGTGCCGCCAAGCAGTGCCGCGGCCATTTGCACATCCGGCGTTGCATTACCCATGGCACCCCAGGCAAGCATCGCGCCGATCGGTATGCGGATGAACGTGTGTACTGCGTCCCACGCCGAATCGATTGCCGGCACCTTGTCGGCGACGAACTCGATGATCAGCATGAAGGCGGACGCGCCCAGCACCCAGTTGTGCTCGAGCAACTGCAAATGTTCCGGCAGCTGCACCCAGCCTATGCGTCCGATCAGGCCAACGATGAAAATCGCCGCGTACAGGCGGATGCCACTGGCCCAGGCCAGGCCTGCCGCGAGCGCCAGCGATTGCAGGTTTTCCATCGCCACCTCCGCATGCCGATCAGTGCGCGATTTTACGCGCGATGCCTGAACGCCGCCCGTCGGCAAGGCAATGCCGCTTCGGCGTCGCGCACTCGCGACAAGATCGCGGCTGTGGCAGTATCGGCGCGTTCGCTTGTGGGGAAAAACGATGCGCTGGATTCTGCTGCTGCTCGCGGTGCTGGGATTCGGTCTGGGCTTTTCGGCAAAGGCGCCGGGCCTGATGGGCGTGGGCTTCGCACTCGGCTTCGTGTTTTTGATCGCCGCGTTTTTTGCATTCGCCGCGGCGCGCGTCGCCGAAACCTCGCGTCCGGATTCGACCCTGCTCACCGACAAGGACCTCAACGCCTTGCGCGCGAGCATGCGTAAACCCAATGCCCCGAGCACGTCGCCAACGCCGCGCCATCCTGCGGCGTAGACATGCGCCCATGCGGGCGTGATGCATAGCACCATGACCATGGCAGGGTGCGGGCGCACAATGCCCGGGCGGCACATCGGCCGCGTAGTCAAGGAGAACTTCGATGGGCATTGAATCGATTGTCGTATTCCTGGTTGTAGGTGCGGTGGCCGGCTGGTTGGCCGGGCAGATCGTGCGCGGCGTCGGCTTTGGTCTGGTTGGCAACATCGTCGTGGGGATCGTCGGTGCCTTCATCGCCGGTTGGTTGTTGCCCCAGGTCGGCATATCCATCGGTGGCGGAATCATTGCCTCAATCATCAACGCCGTGATTGGCGCAGTGATCCTGCTCGTCATCATCGGCCTGATCAAACGGGCCTGAGCCATCGCGCTGGCAGGCCGCATGTGCGGCCTGCTTCGCGCTTGCCGTTGCGACGCGGCAGTCGCACTATCGACATTTCACCGGATTGTTTGAGGTAGTCGCCGTGTCCGCACTGCATCCCGTTCCGACCGACTTCGCCGCGCGTACGCGCATCGGCGCGATGGACTACGAAAAGCTTTACGCCGAATCCGTGCGCGACCCGGACGGCTTCTGGCGTCGCATCGGCAAGCGCCTGGACTGGATCGTGCCGTACACGAAGGTGCGCGATGTTTCCTTCGACGCGAAGGATTTGCACATCCGCTGGTATGCCGACGGCAAGTTGAATCTTGCCGCGAATTGCCTGGACCGGCACCTGAAAACGCGCGGCGACAAGACCGCGATCCTGTGGGAGGGCGACCATCCCAACGAGTCGCGTGCGATCAGCTACCGGCAATTGCATGAACAGGTTTGCCGCGCCGCGAACTTGCTGAAAAATCTCGGCATCGGGAAAGGCGATCGCGTGTGCATCTATCTGCCGATGATTCCGGAGGCCGCCGTGGCCATGCTCGCCTGCGCGCGCATCGGCGCGGTGCATACCGTGGTGTTCGGCGGCTTTTCGCCGGATTCGCTGGCCGGGCGCATCGCCGACTCGCAATCCAAGGTCGTAATCACCGCCGACGAAAGCCTGCGCGGCGGCAAGCACGTGCCGCTGAAAGTGAACGTCGACGAGGCGCTGACGCGGCCGGGCACGACCTGCGTGGAAACCGTGCTCGTAGTCAAGCGCACCGGCGCGCCAGTACTGATGCAGGCGCCGCGCGACCGTCCCTGGGACACGCTCGTCGCCGCGCAGGATCCCATCTGCCCGCCCGAAGCGATGGGTGCAGAAGACCCGCTCTTCATTTTGTATACCTCCGGATCGACCGGCAAACCCAAAGGCGTGCTGCACACGACCGGCGGTTACGGCGTATTCGTCAGTTACACCCACGAATGCGTGTTCGACCTGCGCGAAGACGACATTTACTGGTGCACCGCAGACGTGGGCTGGGTCACCGGCCACAGCTACATCGTTTATGGCCCGCTCGCCAACGGCGCGACGTCGCTGATGTTCGAAGGCGTACCGAACTATCCGGATTCGGGCCGCTTCTGGCAGGTCATCGACAAGCACAAGGTGACGTTGTTTTACACCGCGCCGACCGCGATCCGCGCGCTGATGCGCGACGGCGAGGCACCTGTGCAGAAATGGAAACGCACATCGTTGCGGCTGCTCGGTTCGGTTGGCGAACCGATCAATCCGGAAGCCTGGGAGTGGTACTGGCGCGTGGTCGGCGACAGTCGTTGTCCGGTCGTGGATACCTGGTGGCAGACCGAGACCGGCGGTATTTTGATTTCGCCGCTGCCTGGCGCGATCGACCAGAAACCGGGCTCGGCGACCAAGCCGTTTTTCGGCGTGCAGCCCGCCATCGTCGACGCGAACGGCACGATCCTCGACGGCGC
>JAFEEK010000163.1 GCA_018241165.1 Pseudomonadota bacterium | reverse complement strand
CGTTGGTGCGGTTGAGCAGGCCGACCAGGAACACGGCCCGCGGGTTTTGTTCGATGGCACGTTGCAATTGCACATTGGCGGCATCCAGATCGCGCGCGGCAGCGGCGAGCGCCGGATTCGCGGGCACGGCCCAGGCCAGCGGCGCACTGTCGGCGGAAACGCCAGGCACGGCGTTCGATGCACGCGCGACCGTCGGATAACTCGCCTGATGTTGCGTGCGCCAGGCCATCGCGCCGACGCCGCAGACCGCGATCAGGGCCGCCGCGATTCCCAATCCCATGCGCCAGCGCTGCGTCGCCGGGCGTATCGCGATGCGCGCGGAAATTTGCGGCCACAGGTCGCGCGAAGGTTGCGCATCTGCGCCGAGTTTGCGCATTTCGCTGCGCCACTGGAATTCGTTGTCGGTATTCATGCCGCCTCTCCACCGTTTCGTTTTCTCGCGGATTTCGTTTTCAACGATCCGCGAGGGCACGCCGCAGCAAGCCGCGCGCGCGATGCAATTGTGCTTTCGACGAACCCACGGCCATGCCCAGTTCCGCCGATATTTCTTCGTGCTTGTAGCCTTCGACATCGTGCAGCACGAGCACGGCGCGAGCGCGCGTGGGCAATGCCGCCACCGCGCGTTCCAGATCGCCGCGCTCGGCTGCGCAGAACGGAATTTCGCCCCCGGCGGCGGCATGCAACACATCGTCGTCCGTGGCGTCCTCATCGCGACGGATGCGCAAATCCATCAACGCGATGTTGACGCCAAGGCGATGCAGCCAGGTCGCGAACGCGGACTCGAAGCGAAAGCTGGCGAGCTTGCGCCAGGCCTGCACGAAGGCGTCCTGGGTCAGTTCTTCGGCACGTGCGCGATCCCGGCCGACCAGGCGCAGGATCGCGCCGTGCACCCGTCCCGCATGTCGCCGATACAACTGCTCGAACGCGGCGACCTCGCCAGCCACGGCGCGGCGCACCAGCGCCGCGTCCGCATCGCGCTCCGACGATTCGACAAGGGGGATGTCCGCAGTCAAGGCAAGGCCGTCCATTTGTGGGATTGGATGCTGCGAGTAAACGCAAGGTTTAATGGCATCCCCCCGCGCTTCGCGCGACCCCCTTCGTCCCGAAGGGGGCGGCTCAGGGCGTCCCCACCGCATCCGACTCGGCCACATCCTCGGCCAGCAGCGCCGCAATGCGCTGGTGCTCGTCCAGCAATTGCTTCGGCATGCGCGCGCCATAAGATGCCAGGTATTCGCCGATGCTTTCGTATTCGGCCGCCCAGCTTTCCAGATCGACGTGCAGCAGCGCTTCGAGTCTGGATCGCGTCAGGTCGAGTCCGTCGAGGTTCAGATCTTGAGCGCGCGGCAAGTTGCCGATCGGGGTTTCCTCGGCGCCTTCGTTGCCATTGCAGCGGCCGAGGATCCATTCCAGCACGCGCATGTTGTCGCCGAATCCCGGCCACAGGAATTTTCCGTCCGCGCCCTTGCGGAACCAGTTGACGTGGAAGATCTTCGGCAGCTTCGCGCCGGACTTTTCCAGGCTCAGCCAGTGCGCGAAATAATCGGCAAAGTTGTAGCCGCAGAACGGCTTCATCGCCATCGAATCGCGGCGCAGCACGCCGACCGCACCGGTCGCGGCGGCGGTGGTTTCCGAACCCATCGCCGCGCCGACCAGCACGCCGTGGGTCCAGTCGCGCGCCTCGAACACGAGCGGCACGAGATGCTCGCGGCGGCCGCCGAAAATGATCGCCGAGATCGGCACGCCCTGCGCATCTTCCGCATGCGGCGACCAGCTCGGACACTGTTTCGCGGAAACCGTGAAGCGCGAATTCGGGTGCGCGGCAGGACCATTCGCTGCAAGGTAATCGCGGCCCTGCCAATCCTTGACCGGCACGCCGTCGGGCAGGCCTTCCCACCACGGATCGCCTTCGGCGGTGACGGCGACGTTGGTGAAAATGGTGTCGTGGTTGAGCATGGCCAGCGCGTTCGGATTGGTCTTGGCGCTGGTGCCCGGCGCTACGCCAAAAAAACCGGCCTCGGGATTGATCGCCCACAAACGGCCATCCTTGCCCGGCGTCATCCAGCAGATGTCGTCGCCGACCGTCCATACTTTCCAACCGGCCTTGAGATAGCTTTCCGGCGGAATCAGCATGGCCAGGTTGGTCTTGCCGCAGGCCGAGGGAAACGCCGCGGCGATGTAATGGATTTCGCCTTTGGGATTCTGGATGCCGACGATCAGCATATGCTCGGCCAGCCAGCCTTCGCTGCGCGCCTGATACGAGGCGATGCGCAGGGCATGACACTTCTTGCCGAGCAAGGCGTTGCCGCCGTACCCCGAACCGATGGATTTGATCGAAAGCTCATCCGGAAAGTGCATGATGAAGCGCTTGTGCGGATCGAGCTCGCCGGTCGAATGCTGGCCCTTCACGAACTTGCCCTCGCGCTCGATGCGCGCCAGCGCCGCCGCGCCCATGCGCGTCATGATGCGCATGTTGGCGACGACATACGGCGAATCGGTGATCTCCACCCCGCAGCGCGACAAGGGCGAATCGATCGGCCCCATGCAATACGGAATCACGTACAGCGTGCGGCCGCGCATCGAACCGGCGAACAGCGCATCGACCTTGGCGTGCGCCTGCGCCGGATCCATCCAGTGGTTGTTCGGACCGGCATCGTCCTTGTTTTTCGTGCAGATGAAAGTCAGGTGCTCGACGCGGGCCACGTCCGAAGGATTCGACCGGTGCAGATAGCAATCCGGATGCGTGCGCGGATTGAGCTCGATCAGATCCCCGCGCTGCAACATCAGGTCGATCAGCACGTCGTTCTCGGCTTCAGAGCCGTCGCACCAATGCACGCTTTCGGGTTCGGTCTGGCGCGCAACATCCTCGACCCACAGACGCAGGGATTCCAGATTGGTCATGGTTCTCCTTCCGGCAGCCTTGCGGCTGAACATGAATAACGAAGCGGACGATCTGTGTCGTCCGATGCAGCGGCCCGCTTGTGCGGGAAAGTACTTGCGATGGTAACGGCTGGCGCCGGCAGCGTGAAGCCGCATTTGCGCTGCAATGCAGCATTATTCCAGTCTGATTGATTACTCCAATCCGGATTTCCATACTCGGGCACATGTTCGCCTCATCCTTGCTCGAACCAATGCCAGTCGCAGAACCCCAGCGATCGACGCTGCAAGCAGCAGACGGCGTGCCGCTGGCGGTCGAGTCGCGCGGAGATTCCGCCGCGCCGGCGCTCGTTTTCGCGCACGGCTTCGGCCAGACCCGGCATGCCTGGGATGCGAGCGCGACGACGCTCGCGAGTGCCGGCTGGCATTGCCTGACCATGGATGCGCGCGGCCACGGCGACAGCGGCTGGCGCACCGACGGCCATTACGAATTCCCGCAGTTCGTGGACGACCTGGTGCGGCTCGCGCGTGTTCCCGCGCGCAAACCCATCCTGGTCGGCGCGTCGATGGGTGGCCTGCTCGG
>JAFEEK010000162.1 GCA_018241165.1 Pseudomonadota bacterium | reverse complement strand
TAGCGCTCGAAATAGGTTTTGACATACGCATTCGCCTCGCCACGATCGATGCCGAGCTGCCGCGCCAGACCCCAGGCGCTCATGCCGTACATCAGGCCGAAATTGATCGCCTTCGCGGCGCGGCGCTGATTCGCATCGACTTGTTCCGGCGGCACGCCGAATACTTCCGATGCCGTCGCGCGGTGCACGTCCTGACCGCCGTGGAACGCGGCGAGCAGTCCGGCGTCGCCGGACAGATGCGCCATGATGCGCAGCTCGATCTGCGAGTAGTCGGCGGCGAGAATCCTGAATCCCTTCGGTGCGACGAAGGCCTGGCGGATGCGCCGGCCTTCGTCGGTGCGGATCGGAATGTTCTGCAAATTCGGATCGTTCGACGACAGCCGCCCCGTGGCTGCGACGGCCTGGTGATAGCTCGTGTGCACTCGCCCCGTGCGTGGATTCACCGCTTCCGGCAATTTGTCGGTATACGTCGAGCGCAGCTTCGCCAGCGTGCGGTAGTCGAGGATCAGGCGTGGCAGTTCGTGTTGGTCGGCCAGTCCTTCAAGCGCTTCCTCGTTTGTCGAGGGTTGGCCGGTCGGCGTCTTGATCGATACCGGTAGTTTCAATTCCTCGTACAACAGCGCCTGCAATTGTTTCGGCGAATCCATGTTGAAATTGCGCCCGGCGACGGCGAATGCCTGCTGCTGAAGTTCCAGCATGCGTTTGCTCAGGCCCTCGCTTTGTTTCTTCAGCTTGTCCATGTCGATCAGCACGCCGGTCTGCTCCATGCGCGCGAGCACGGGCACCAGCGGCATCTCGATCTCGTCGAATACCTTCTGCAACTTCGGCTCGGCTTCGAGTTGCGGCCACAGCGCGTGATGCAGGCGCAACGTGATATCCGCATCTTCGGCCGAATACTCGGCAGCGCGCTGCACGTCGACCTGCGCGAAGGGGATCTGTTTTGCACCTTTTCCTGCCACGTCTTCGTAGTGGATGGTGTCCACGCCGAGGTATTTTTTCGCCAGCGTGTCCATGTCGTGGCGATTGCCGGATGAATTGAGCACGTAGGATTCGAGCATCGAATCAAAGCGCACGCCGCGCACGGCGATGGCGTAATTGGACAGCACGTTCATGTCGTACTTGGCATGCTGGCCCAGCTTGGGCTTTTGCGCATCTTCGAGCAGGGGCTTGAGCGCGGCGAGCACGTTGTCGCGACGCAGTTGCGTCGGCGCACCGGGATACTCGTGCGCGACCGGCACATACGCGGCGTGCCCGGGCTCGACTGCGAACGATACACCGACAATCTCCGCGCGCATCGGATCCAGGCTGGTGGTTTCGGTGTCGATGCAGATCAGTTTGGCGGCGCGGAGTCTTTCCAGCCAGGCGTCGAAGTTTTCCCGGGTGAGGACGAGTTCGTAATTGCGTTTGGTGTTTGAGCCCTCCCCTTCAAGGGGAGGGTTGGGTGGGGATGGTGTTGCCGCGTCGTCGATTGCCCCCATCCGCCCTTCGGGCACCTTCCCCCGCTCCGCAGGGGAAGGAAAATCCTGATCCAATTCCCGTAACGCCGCCTTGAATTCGTAGCGTGTGTACAACTCGCGCAGCTTTTCCGTATCCGGATCGCGAAATGCCAGATCGGACGGCTTTACGTCCAATTCGACGTCGGTCTTGATCGTCGCCAACTGGCGCGACATCGGCAATTGCGGCAGCGCGGCGCGCAGGGATTCGCCGATCTTGCCGCCGATCCTGTCCGCATTTTCGACGATGGCGTCGAGCGAGCCGTATTCGCCCAGCCATTTCGCCGCGGTCTTCGGCCCGCACTTGGGCACGCCCGGGATATTGTCGGCGCTGTCGCCGACCAGGGCGAGGTAATCCACGATCTGGTCCGGGCGCACGCCGAACTTGGCGAACACACCGTCGGCATCCAGCGTCGAATTCGTCATCGTGTTGACCAGCCAGACGCGATCCTCGACCAGTTGCGCCAGATCCTTGTCGCCGGTGGAAACAACGACGTCCATGTCCTGCGCGGCAGCCTGCACGGCGAGCGTGCCGATCACGTCGTCCGCCTCGACGCCCGACACGCGCAGGATCGGAAAACCCAGCGCGCCGACCAGGGCCAGCATCGGTTCGATCTGTGCACGCAGGTCGTCCGGCATCGGCGGGCGATGCGCCTTGTATTGCTCGAAGATCGCATCGCGGAATGTCGGCCCGGATGCGTCCGCGACGAAAGCGACATGCGCGGGTTTTTCCTTTAGCGTCGCGCGCAACATGTTGAACACGCCGAACAGCGCGCCAGTCGGCTCGCCCGAGCGGTTGGCGAGCGGCGGCAGCGCGTGGAAGGCGCGATACAGATAGCCGGAGCCATCGATCAGGACTAGCTTGGGTCGCGACATGGCAGCACCAGGAGTGCGGGTTTTTCAGATTGGCCCAGCGCGTGGATTTTTGCAACGCAAACGCCCGGGCATGCGTCATAAAATGCGTGTCGGGTGCGTGCTATGCTCGTGCAAAATCTTCGGAGGTGCTGCATGAAATCCGCTCGCTTGCTTGGCCTGATGTTCGTTGCCCTGACGGGAACAGTCTTCGCGCAAGGCAAACCCGCCGGCGATCCGCTACCGCCCGTGCAGGCGCCGCCATCCATGAACGATCCGGGCGTGAAGCCGGCTGCGCCGACAACTGCGCCCGTCGCGCCTGCGTCGAAGGCCGCCGCGACAAGCCAGGATCAACACGCCTTGCCGCCCGAGGTTCAGGCAGCGGCGAACGTCGCCGAATTGCCGGTCGTGACGGTGCGCCAGAATGGCAACGAAACCGTCGAGGAATACCGCAAGAAAGGCAAGCTGCTGTTCGTGCGCGTGCTCGAAAAGGAAGGTCCGACGAAGTTCTACGTCGACAACCCGTCCGTGATTCCGCCGAACCTGATGCAACAGTTGTCCGGGCCGTCGGGCACCGTGCAGCCGGTGTATTTCAAATTGGCTGACTGGAAGTAAGCGCGTCCAACAATGCCGCTCTGGGCAACTTGCCCGCCGCGTTGCGCGGCAGCGAATCGACGATCTTGAGCGGCCTGGGCAAAAACACCGGATCGATTCCGGCGCGCAGCGAATCCAGGATCTGCTCCACGCGCATTCCCGGCGCGACCGCGATCGCCGCGAGGCGGCTCACGCCGCGCTCATCGGCATCGAGTTGGAAGATCACGCCATCCTCGACGCCGGCAATTGCGAGCAGGCGCCGGTTCAGATCGCCGAGCGAGGCGCGCTTGCCGGCGATTTCGAGCAGATCGCTGTTGCGGCCACGCAGCCGGAAACCGTTGCCGGGCAGCATTTCCACGATGTCGTGCAGCAGTGTCGGCGCGGAAAAATACGCCGCGTTCACCAGCGTTCCGTCCGGCTGCGGATGCAGGCTCACGCCGGCGTACGGATGCCACGGCTCGTCCAGCGCCGTGCGTCGCTGCGCGATGACGCAGGTTTCGGTCGAGCCGAACATTTCGACCACGCGCGTGGCGTAACGCGCTTCGACCGCGCGCGCGAGCTCGCCATCCAGCGGTGCGGTCGCGCTGACGATGGCATCGATCGCGGGCAGGGCGGTATCGGATCGCAGCAGTGCGCGCAAATGGTGCGGCGTGGTCACAAGCACGCGCGGCGCCGGAACTTGCGTCAGCGCCTGCGCAATGTCGGCGGGAAAGAACGGGTGCCCGGCGTGGATCGCGGCGCGGCTGCGCAGCGGCAGCAGCACGGACAATTCCAGTCCATACATGTGTTGCGGCGGCACCGTGGCGATGATGTTCGGCGCGCCGCCCGCGCACACCGCATCGGCGTTGAACGCGCTGCTCGCGCACACGGCGCCCCAGGTTTTCGGATTCGCCTTCGGCGTGCCGGTGCTGCCCGAGGTGAAAGCGATGGCGACGACGCGATCCGGCGGCAGTCCCGGCATCGTTGCGGCAGCAGGCCGCGACAATGCTTGCGGAACCACGAATTGCCGCGCATCGACACCATCCTGCGCACGATCGGCCAGCACGTAACTGTCTGGATAAGCAGCTGACGTTTCCGCAATCGTCTGCGGGGTGCGATTGCCCGGCAACAGGTTCGTCTGCCCCGCGACAGCCGCTGCGCAGAATGCAACGATGAAGCGATAGCGGTCGTCGCACAGATTCACGGCGTGACGCGCCGACGGCAACTGCGCGGCGAGCGCGGCGACATCGGCGAGGAAATCGCGCGCCGCAACCGGCTTGCCGTCGCGCCATGCGATCGGGCGCGCCAAATCCGCGTCGGCCAGCAACGGCACGCACGCGGAAAAAGCGCCCTGGATTTCGACGACGGCTGACACGTTCCCCGACTCCCCTCAAACCCTGATTTGCTCTCCGCTGATCGCGTCGCGGATGGTCGTGGGTCTTTCCAGTCCGCCCACGGCACCATCCAGAATATACGAAACTTCGCTGCCGAATGCCGCATGCACGGCGCCCGCGGTGCGCGCAGGCGCCGCACCGTGGCGATTCGCGCTGGTCGACACGATGGCGCCGCCAAACGCATTGCACAATGCGGCAGCGAGCGGATGCGCGGTCACGCGCAGCGCGATGCCGGCGTGGTTGCCGGCGATCCAGCTCGGCACGTTCGCGGCGCGCGGAAAAATCCAGGTGTGCGGACCTGGCCAGGTCGCGCGTGCGCGCGCGAGCGCGTCCGCGGGCACCTGCGCGATGTCGATATACTTTTCCACTTGTGAAAAATCCGCCGCGATCAGCAGCACGCCTTGTGTCGGCGGGCGCTGCTTGAGCGCAAACACGCGTTCGAATGCCGTGTGGTCATGCGGATCGCAACCCAGGCCGTAAACCGCCTCGGTCGGGTAGGCGACGACGCCGCCGGCGCGCAGCGCCGCCACGGCGGTTTGCAGTGCGGCCTCCATCGCTTCAGCCTGCGGTTTTCTTCGCGCGCGGCGCGGCCTTTTTCGCCGCTGCTTTCTTCGCGGTGGCTTTCTTGGCTGGCGTCTTCTTTGCAGCCGCTTTTTTCGCTGGCGCTTCCTTCTTCGCCGCGGACTTCGCCGGAGCGTTCTTGGCGCCCTTGCCGAAGCGTCCGCGCTTGGGACGGATCGGCGCCGCCGCCAGCAGTTCCGCGCATTCGGCTTCGGTCAACGACGCCGGTTCGCGGTCCTTGGGGATGCGCGCGTTCTTCTCGCCGTCGGTGATGTAGGGGCCGTACTGGCCGCGCAGGATCTGGATCGCGCCGTCGCGGAAACTCGCGATCACGCGATTGCGGAGTGCCTCGGCCTTCTCGTGCAGGATTTCCTTCGCGCGCGGCAACTCGAGCGTATATGGATCGTCCGGCGGTTTGATCGAGGCGTACATCGTGCCATGCTTGACGAACGGACCGAAGCGGCCGATACCGACGCTGATTTTCTCGCCGTCATCGGCCACGCCCAGTTCACGCGGCAGCTTGAACAGGTGCAGCGCATCCTCGAGCCCGATCGTGTGGATGCTCTGGCCCGGGCGCAGGCTGGCGAAACGTTTCGTCTCGTCGTCGCGGCCGCCGAGCTGCGCCATCGGCCCATAGCGGCCCAGGCGCACGGATACCGGTTTGCCGGAGACGGGATCGGTACCGAGCACGCGCTCGCCACCGGCTTCGCCGCGATCCACCGTTTCGATCTTGTCCGTCACCAGTGCCTTGAACGGTGTCCAGAATTTGCGCAACAGCGGCACCCATTCTTCCTCGCCGCGCGACACTGCGTCGAGCTCGTCTTCGAGCTTGGCGGTGAAATCGTAATCGACGTACTGGGTGAAATGGCCGGCCAGGAATTTCGCCACGGCGCGGCCGACGTCGGTCGGTCGGAAGCGACGCGAATCCAGCAGCACGTATTCGCGGTTGAGCAGGGTCTGGATGATGCTGGCATAGGTCGATGGCCGGCCGATGCCGTATTCCTCCAACGTCTTCACAAGACTCGCTTCGGAAAAGCGTGGCGGCGGCTCGGTGAAATGCTGTTCGGCGAGTACGTCCGCGAGCGGTATGGCTTCGCCGACTTTCATCGTCGGCAGCTTGCGGTTCTCGTCGTCGTCCTCGGCCTGCTTCGCGTCGCGGCCTTCTTCGTAGACGGCGAGAAACCCCGGATCGACCACGGTGGTACCGCTGGCGCGGAACGCCGAATCGTCGCCGGCATCGAAATCCACCGAGACCGTGTTCAAGGTTGCATGTTGCATCTGGCAGGCGACCGCGCGCTTCCAGATCAGTTCGTACAATTTGCGCTGATCGTCGTTGAGGTAGGCGGCCATGCTCGCCGGCGTATGCAGCGCCGAAGTCGGACGAATCGCCTCATGCGCTTCCTGCGCGTTCTTGGATTTGGCACGGTAAAAGTGCGGATGTTCGGGCAAGGCGCGCGCGCCGTAATCGCGCGCGATGACCTTGCGGATTTCCGCGATCGCGTCCTGGGCGAGGTTCACCGAATCGGTACGCATGTAGGTGATCAGGCCGACCGTGCCCTCGTCGCCGAGTGCCACGCCTTCGTACAGGCCCTGCGCGATGCGCATCGTGCGGCTGGTGGAAAAGCCAAGCTTGCGCGCGGCTTCCTGCTGCAAGGTCGACGTCGTGAACGGCGGCGAGGGACGGCGCTTGCGTTCCTTGGACTGCACCTCGGAAACGATCAGGCGGCCCTGCGCGGACTTGATCAGGCCATCGCGCGCGGCGTGCGCGGATTTTTCGTCGGTCAGGTCGAACTGCTCGAATTTCTTGCCACGCAGTTTGAGCAGGCGCGCGGCGAAACGCTGCGACGGATGCGCGCAGTCGGCTTCGATGGTCCAGTATTCGCGCGCCTTGAACGCTTCGATTTCCTCTTCGCGCTCGACGATCATGCGCAGCGCCGGCGACTGCACGCGCCCGGCCGACAGGCCGCGCTGCACTTTCCGCCACAGCACCGGCGACAGGTTGAAGCCGACCAGGTAATCGAGCGCGCGCCGTGCCTGTTGCGCGTTGACGAGGTCCAGCGACAGTTCGCGCGGATGCGCCACGGCATCCTGGATCGCATGCGGGGTGATTTCGGAAAACACCACGCGATGCACGGCCTTGCCATCGAGCAGTTTGCGCTGTTTGAGGATCTGCGCGATATGCCAGGAAATCGCCTCGCCTTCGCGGTCCAAGTCGGTCGCAAGATACAGCGCCTGCGCATCCTTGGCCGCCTTGACGATGGCATCGACGTGCTTTTCGTTCTTGTCGATCAGCTCGTAATGCATGGCAAAGTCGCGATCCGTGTCGACTGCGCCTTCCTTCGGCTTCAGGTCGCGCACATGACCGTAGGACGCCAGCACCTGGAAATC
>JAFEEK010000161.1 GCA_018241165.1 Pseudomonadota bacterium | reverse complement strand
GGCCAGGCGCCGCAACTGGCTGCCGAAGACTCGGACACGATCGACCTGGTCGGCATGCTGTTCGACTACCTGACCAAAAACGTGCGGCCGAACGGCAGCACGCAGTCGCTGATGACCAAGCTGCAGGTGCCGCTGCTGCGCGTGGCGTTGCGCGACAAGAATTTCTTCACCCGGCGCTCGCATCCCGCGCGCCAGCTGCTCAACGCCATCGCCGAGACCGGCACGCACTGGCTGGACGACAGCGAAGGCCCGGCCGACCGCGCCCTGGTCGACAAGATGCAGGTCGTGGTCGACAAGGTTAGCCAGGAGTTCGACGGCAACCTCGGCCTGATCGAGGGCATGCTCACCGACTTGTCGCAGCACATGCACACGCTGGCGCGCAAGGCCGAAGTGACCGAACGCCGCCATGTGGATGCCGCCAGGGGCCGCGAAAAACTGGCCGTCGCGCGCGAGCAGGCGCAGGAAGCCATCGCCGAGCGCATCGCCAAGGCCAAGCCGAACAAACTGGTGCGCACCCTGCTCGAGCAGGCCTGGACCGATGTGCTGGCACTCACCTTGCTGCGCCAGGGCGAGAACAGCCAGACCTACGCGAAGCGCCTGCAAGTTGCCGACCAGCTGATCGCCGCCACCGGCGCGCGCGCCGAGGCCAAGGCGCCGCCGGAATTGCGCGCCGAGATCGAAACCGCGCTCGACCAGGTCGGTTATCACAAGGACGACGTGCAGGCCGTCGTCAAGCGCCTGTTTACGCCGGGCGAAGTCGTCGATGGCGAAGAAGCCGTCACCAACACCGAAATCGCGATCAAGCTCAAGAGCAAGCCGCGGCTTGGCGACGATACCGCGGCTCCCGCGCCCGTGCCGAAACAGAAAAAGGGTTTCGTGGCCGGCAGTCCCGAGGCGCACGCGCTGGAGCGCATCAAGACCCTGCCCTTCGGCACCTGGTTCGAATTCGTCACAAACCAGCAAGGCGATACGGTGCGCCGCAAGTTGGCCTGGTTTTCCACGCTCACCGGCAACTGCCTGTTCGTGAACCAGCGCGGCATGCGCGTGGACGAACGCACCCTGGATCAGCTTGCGCGCGACCTCGTCAAGGGCCAGGTGCGCATCGTCGAACTTGAAACCGAAACCCTGGTCGATCGTGCCTGGAAGGCGATCGTATCCTCGCTCAAGCAACTGGTCGGACGCAGCCCGGAACCTTCGCCGGCGCCGGCCTGAGCCCGCATACCCGAGACAACATCATGGCCGAACATCGCCGCAACCAGCGCAAGCGCGCCCACCACGCCATCGCCATCACCGATGCGATCAGCGGACACCAGTTGGGCCATGTCGGCAATCTTTCGATCGACGGCATGCTGATGATCAGCGGTCGGCAATTGCCGGAAGACGCCTTGTTCCAGGTCAGCTTCGAACTGCCCAACGGCGCCACCGCGCGCAACCACACCCTGGAAATGGGCCTGCACGAGCAATGGAGCGAGACGGCCAACGTGCCCGGCCAGTTCTGGACCGGCTTTCGCATCATCGACATCGCGCCGGAGGATTACAACATCCTCTTCGACTGGGTGAATTCGCCCGGCGGGCAATTCGACTGAAGGGATTCTGCGGCACAATAGGCGCCTCGCCTTATCGAGCGCCGCCATGTCCGATCTTCTGGCCAAACTGTATCCGGATCATCTGCGCACGTTGCAGTCCCGCGCGGACGCGGCGCTGGCACGCGGCGGCTTCGATCATCTCGTTGTCGCCGCAGGTGTCCTGCGCGACCAGTTCCTCGACGATCGGCCCTATCCGTTCGCGGTGAATCCGCATTTCAAGCACTGGCTGCCGGTGACCAAGGCCCCGGGTTCGTGGATCGTGTACACGCCCGGCGCGAAACCGAAACTGGTCTACCTGCAGCCGCGCGATTACTGGCACGTCGTGCCGGAAGCACCGGCCGGTTACTGGGTCGAACATTTCGACGTCGCGATCGTGCACGAGGCGCACGCAGCGCTCGCGCATCTGCCGAAGGCACTATCGCGTTGCGCCATCATCGGCGAGGACAACGCCGCGCTCGGCGATGCGAAACCGAACAATCCGGACGCTGTGCTCAATTACCTGCACTGGCAGCGCAGCTACAAGACCGATTACGAACTGGCGATGCTGCGCGTGGCAAGCAAGATCGGCGTACGCGCGCACCGCGCCGCCCAGGCCGCGTTTCGCGCCGGCAAATCCGAATACGACATCAACACGGCCTACCTCAACGCCGTGCACGAAACCGAGAACGAGCTGCCCTACGGCAACATCATCGCGCTCAACCAGCATGCGGCAACGCTGCATTACATGGATTTCAATCGCGCGCCGCCGGCGCATGCGGAATCGTTCCTGATCGATGCCGGCGCCAGTTTCCACGGCTACGGCTCGGATATCACGCGCACTTATGCCGCGCCCCACGCGAGTGAGTTCCAGGCGCTGATTGACGCCGTCGACGCCGCGCAGCGCGGCTTCGTGGCAAAGGTGAAAAAGGGACAAAGTTATCCCGAACTGCACATCCATGCCCACCATGCGCTCGCCGGCATCCTGCGCGAGCAGGATTTCATCCGCCTGAGTCCGGAAAGCGCGGTCGAAACCGGCGTCTCGTCGATATTCTTCCCGCACGGCCTGGGCCACATGCTCGGCCTGCAGGTGCACGATGTCGCCGGTTTCCAGAAAGACGAAAACGGCGGCACGATCCCGCGCCCACCAGGTCACCCGTATCTGCGTTTCACGCGCACGTTGGAGCCGCGCATGGTCACGACCATCGAGCCGGGCATCTATTTCATCGACCTGCTGCTCGCCGAGTTGAAGAACAAGCCGCAGGCGCGCGACGTGAACTGGGACAAGGTCGATGCCTTCCGCCGCTTCGGCGGCATCCGCATCGAGGACGACGTCGTGTGTACCGATGGCGCACCCGAAAACCTCACCCGCGACGCATTTGCCGCAGCGTAAGTTCCTTGCTCGTCATTCCCGCGAAGGCGGGAATACGGTTTTGACCTTGGCTCGTGAACAGAAGGGACTGGATTCCGGGCTCCGCCTGCGGCGGCCCGGGATGACGGGCAAAATGCGATAATTCGCAACCCGAACCGCCGTTTGTCCGAGAGATTTTGCAGATGTCGTTCCGCCCGTTCCTGCCGGCCCTGCTGCTATTGGCTGCGCCCGCATCCATTGCCGCGCCCGATACGCCCGAGCATCCGGCAAAAATATACAATTACACGGCGAAGCAGCCTGCACATGCCGCGCGCCATCGCGCGCCACTGCAAGACCCCAAGGCCGCACGCGTCATCGACGTCGAAGGCGTCGGCAAGGTGACCGTGTACGCGGCACAAGGCGATTCCAGGGGCCTGGCTTTGTTCGCCTCCGGCGACGGCGGCTGGGAACTGGGCGTGTGGGACATGGCGCAGACTGCGGCAAGCCTGGGCTATGTCGTCGCCGGGTTCAGCACGCCGGCGCTGCTCAAGTCGCTGGATGCAGGAACGGGCACGTGCAGCGATTCCGCCGCCGCGATCGAGAAGATCGGCAACGAGGTGAAATCCGCGATGAAGCTGCCGCCAGATTGGCGGCCGCTGCTGATCGGTTATTCGTCCGGCGCCACGGTGGCGTATGCGGCACTCGCACAGGCCGGCGATGCGCGTTTCTCCGGCGCGATGACGCTGGGCTTCTGCCCGGACCTGATCTACCACAAGCCGTTTTGCGAAGACACGGGACTCACTGCGGACAAACAACACAAACCGCCGTACGGTTTCGTCTTCAACACCGTGCCGCGCGTACCGGCGCCGTGGATCGTTCTGCAAGGCGACATCGACAAGGTTTGCAACCCGCCGGCCACGGTGAGCTTTGTGGAAAAAGTGAAAAATGGAAAAGTGATCAGCCTGCCGCACGTCGGCCACGGTTACGGCGTGCCGCGCAACTGGATGCCTCAATATCGCGCCGGCCTGATCGAACTGCTGCGCGACGCGACGCCGGCGCCATCGCGCGTGGCCGAGCGCAATCATTGAGTCCGTGACCTCACGATGAGCGAGGAATCCACCGCTGCACCCAGCGTCGTCGCCCGCCTTCGCTGGATCGTGCCGATTGCATTCCTCGCGGTCACGGGATGGTTGCTGTGGCGGGAAGCGGGCGAGTTCCCGCTCGAGGACATCCAGCACACACTGATCGATGTGCCGACCTTGCCGGCGCTGTGCGTCGCGGCGTTGGCGTTGTTCAGCGTGACGTTCACCGGCGCCGTGGACTGGCTGATCGCGCGCTGGCTCAAGCTCGGCCTGCACGCGCGCGACTGTTTCCGCCTCGCCTTTGTCGCCAACAGCATGGCGAACACGCTCAACCTTTCCGGCGCGATGGGCGCGAGCGTGCGCCTGATGGGCCTGTCCGGATTGAAGGTGCCGCTGTCGCGCGCGGCCGCGCTGATCGGCATGCAGGCACTGTCGTTGTTGTCCGGATTGTCGCTGCTCGTCATCGCCACGCTGGCAACCAGTTCGCTGCCGTTGACCAGCGGCACCGCGCAGCGCTGGGTCGCCGCGGCAGTCCTGATCGCTGCCGCGTGCTACCTGCCACTGTACTTTTTCCTCACCACGCGGCGCTCGCTGATGCGCTGGCTGCCGCAGGATGTCGGCGTCCCGCCATTGCGCCTGAAGATCGAGCTCACCCTGGTTTCATTGATCGACTGGCTGCTCGCTGCGGCGACGCTGTACGCCTGCATCTACATCTCGGGCGAACACATCAAGCCCGGATTGCTGCTCGGCGCGTTCGCCGGTGCGGGCGTGCTCGGCCTCGTGAGCCAGGTGCCCGGTGGCCTGGGCGTGTTCGATGGCCTGATCCTGCTCGCCCTCACCCAGGCCGGCTACGACAAGGCGTCGGTATTTTCCGGCCTGATGCTGTTCCGTATTGCGTATTACCTGTTGCCGTTGCTGATCTCGCTGTACATGGGCTCGGAAATGCTCAGCGCGCGCCTGCCATTGCTTGCGCGCCTGCGCACGCGCCTGGCCGGCCATCCGTTGTTCGGATTGCTCGGCCTGCCGGCGACGTTGCTCGCGGATTTCGGCACGCGCCTGCTCGCCATCCTGACCTTCGGCGCGGGCGCGATGCAGCTCGCATCGGCGGCGATTCCGTCGGTGAGCGAGCACATCGCCACGGTGCGTGCGCACCTGCCGATCCTGGCCGTGGAAAGCTCGAACTGGTTTTCGGTGCTGTCGGGCGTGATCCTGCTCGGACTCGCGCGCGGCATCGACGGGCGTCTGCGCCTGGCCTACCGCGTGGCGATGTGGCTGCTGCTGATCAGCGCGGCACTGGCGGTAACCAAGGGTCTGCACTTCGGCGAGGCGCTGTTCCTGCTCGCCGTCGCCGCGCTGCTGCGCGCGCGCAAGCGCGCATTCACGCGCCGCGCGATGACGCTGACCTCGGCGCGCACCTTCGGCTGGTTTGCGGGATTGCTGATCTGCGTGCTGGTGTTCTTCGCGATCGGCGTGGCCCAGGTGCTTGGCGACGATTCGTTCGACCTGTTCTACGTCGGTTTCGGCGAACACACCTCGCGCATCGGCCGTGGCCTCGCAGCCGCATTGCTGGGATTGATCGTCTACCTCATCTGGCAGGCGTTTGCGGTCAATCGCCCGAAGCTGGCGCTGCCCGATCGCGCCGAACTCGAACGCGCGCGCGATCTGTACAACGCGCACGGCGGCGGCGAATTCGCGCACCTGACCTTCATGGCCGACAAGCACCTGTTCTGGGCTGCCGACCATCAGGCCGTGATCGCCTACGGCGCCATTCGCGACCGCATGGTCGCACTCGGATCGCCCTGCGGCGCTGATGCCGCCATCGACCGCGCGATCCTCGACTTCCGCCACTTCGCCGATGCGCAGGATCGCGTGCCGGTGTTCTACGAGGTGCTGGAACCGGACCTGTCGCGCTATCACGACCACGGCTTCGATCTGTTCAAGCTCGGCGAACTGGCGCTGGTGCGACTGGAGGAATTCTCGCTCGCCGGCAAGCGCTGGGAAGACCTGCGTCAGGCTTGCAATCGCGCGCAGAAGGAAAAGTTGACATTTACACTTGTACAGCCGCCATTCGATACTGCCCTGCTTACCGATCTGGAACGCGTCTCGGACGCCTGGCTGGCCGACAAGGGCGGCGATGAAAAAGGTTTCTCGCTCGGACGTTTCGACCCGGCGTATTTTGCGTGGAGCCCGCTCGGCCTCGTACATCGCGACGGCGAGCTGATCGCGTTCGCGAACGTGCTGCCGCCTTACGGGCCCGGCGGCCACGCCAGCGTCGATTTGATGCGCCACGTCGCCGATACGCCGCGCAGCACCATGGATTTCCTGTTCGCGAAAGTGATGCTGTGGGCACAGGAACAAGGCTACGAGATCTTCAGCCTCGGCATGGCGCCGCTCTCGCGCGTCGGCGACAACCCCTACGCACGCGTCAACGAGCGCCTCGCCGCGCTCGCGTTCCAGTACGGCAACCGCTTCTACAACTATCAGGGCGTGCGCCGCTACAAGGACAAGTTCAAACCCGAATGGGTCGGCTCCTACCTCGCCTACCCGCGCGGCCTGTGGGTGCCCGGACTGCTCATCGACATCGCCGCGCTGGTGTCGGGCGGGTATCGGCGGTTGTTGATCGGTTGAGCACAACCCGATCCCATCGCCCTTGATTTCATGACAAAAAACCGTCAGTATAACGTTTGTTATAACCATCGGTAACCTGGACATGAAACTGAAAATCACCACGGTTGGCAATTCCGCCGGCGTCATCCTGCCGAAGGAGCTGCTCGCGCGCCTGCGCGCGGACAAAGGCGATGCGCTGTACGCGCGCGAAGCACCGGACGGCATCGTGCTCACGACCTACGATCCGCAACTTGCCGAGCAAATGGAAGTGGCCGAGCGCATCATGCGCGATCGCCGCAGCCTGCTGCACAAACTCGCGCAGTAACACCGTGTTTACCTGGATCGGCAAAGCGCTTGCGCTAGCGATTCACGACCGCCAGCTGGCCGAGCACGGCGGCGGTAGCGGCGTGCGCGATGAGCGCCTGCTCGATTCCGCGCTCGCGCGTCCGCAGCAGCTTCACGCGTATGGCGAGCCCGTGCCCGACCTAGCCGATCTGGCTGCGAGCCTTGCCTTCGGCGTCGCACGTAATCATCCGTTCGTCGACGGCAACAAGCGCACGGCTGCGGTTGTCTGCGAAACCTTCATCGTGCTCAACGGTGCGGTACTCGACGCCGACAACGTTGAGTTGTATCCGGTGTATCTCGCACTCGCCGAAGGGAGTATCGAGGAGACCGAGTTCGCTGCGTGGCTGCGCCCGCGCATACGCAATTCGACGTGGCAAATCAACGAGTCAACCGCACGTTACGCGCTGGGCAAATAACGCCTCGCTGGAATCGATAGCGCCCGCGGGCGCGGATCGAAACTTCAGCCCTTCGGCGCCGGCAACGCCGCCACGATCGCTGCACCAAGCTTGTCGTAATCGCCGTTGTAGTGGTGCGCACCGGGCAGCACGAGTTCTTTCACGTTCGGCTTGCCGACGATCTGCTTGCAGAAACTGTCGTCCTCGTCGGCGCCGTGGACGCAAATCACGGGCACCTGGGTCTTGGCGATTTCCGGCGCGATCGGAATTGCGCCCTTGTGCGCGGTCGATCCGAACCAGTCGCCGACGTGGATTTCGAACACGGCCGTGTCGTCGGGCGAGATCAGCACCTGCGCGGCAACGCGTTTGCGCGCGGATTCGGGCAGGCGGTTGATCAACACCGGCGACAGCCCTGCTCCGAAGGAATAGCCAACGACGACGAAATCGGCGAGCGGATACTGCGCGCCGTAGTGGCCGATGATGCGCGTCAGCGCGTCGGCAGCCTGGTCGGGCGTGCGCGTTTCCCAGAAATACTTGAGCGTGTTGAGCGCGACGACGTCGATGCCGCGCTGTGCGAGCTGGTTGGCGACAGCGACATCAAGGCCCGCCCAGCCGCCATCGCCGGTGAGAATGATGCCGATGCGTTGCGCGAATTCGCCCTGTGCCGGCACGGTTTCCAGCGGCAGGTCGGCAATGTCCTGCGGCAGTGGCGGCGCGGCGCGCGCAGGGGCCGTGAGCCATTGAATCGACGCATCGAGTTGCTTGCCGGGATCCAAAATCGTTCCATTCAATGCGGCGAACCATTCGTGCAGCGGGGCAGGCAGGTGCGCGGCCAGCCCGTTGACGCGCGCGCCCGGCGCAAACGGTTGCGGCAGCCAGGGATTGGGCATGCGTTGTACCGGCACGATGCGGAATTGCACTTTGCCATCGGCAACGGTCATGGCTCCGGCATCGCCTTTGCAGACTGGCTTTGGCAAACGAAAACCGGCGTCCCAGCCCAGCGTGACCAGGCCCTTGTACGTGCCTTGCGGCGCCTGCACGTCGAGCGCATAGGCGAACGTCGCACCGGCGCCGTCGCCGACCAAAATGGGATAAATATACTTGTCCAGTTTCCGGTCGCGCTGGATCCAGTGGATCATCTCCTCGAAATGCCCGGCCGGAAACGAGCATTTCGCATCGATGGATTCCATCTGCGCCAGGTACGCGGGCAGGTCGATGCCGAGCACGAAGGCGCCAGCATCGGCTTGTGCGGTTGCCAGCGCCTCGGCGCGCGCGTCCCATCCCCTCGAGTCCGAGATAAGCACGATGGCGCGCTTTGGCTCACCTGCCGGGGTGGCGACATGCACGTTGCCGAACAGGCCGAAATGCACCGGCACGGTTGCAGAACGCGCTGCACCGCATGCCAAAATCAAGATTAGCGTGAGGCACATCCCGCGCACGAAACGACTCCCGACTATTTGCGCGCCGCCGCCATAAGAGCCTCGATCGCATCCGGATCGTTCGGCACGGCGGTGGTAATGACTTCCGGATCGCCCTTGGTGACCACCACGTCGTCCTCGATGCGGATGCCGATGCCGCG
>JAFEEK010000160.1 GCA_018241165.1 Pseudomonadota bacterium | reverse complement strand
GCGTTGTACAACTGCTCCATCACGCGGCCGAAAAAATACAGCGTGAACATGTTGAAGAACAGATGCATCGGGTCGGCATGCACCAATCCGTAGCTAACCAGACGGTAATACTCCTTGTCGCGCGAAATCGCCGGAGGCCACAAGATCAACTGGTCGATCAGCCGCGAATTGCTGAACGCCATGATCGAGACGATGCTGGTGACGGCGATGATGACGAGCGTGCTGCTCACGGGATGGCTTCCTCGGGCATGGGCGTAGCCCGGATGGTAGCATCCGATCCTTGGCGCCATCTCGCGTGGAAGGCGCTTGGCAGCTAAAATGGCCGCCTTTTCACGCACAGTGCAGGAATCGCCATGGGCAGAGGCCCCAGCATCGAAGGCCGCAAGAACGCCGCTGACGCCAGTCGCGGCAAACTTTTCACCAAGCTCATCCGCGAGATCACCATTGCCGCGCGCACCGGCGGGCCGGATCCAGCCGGCAATGCACGCCTGCGCGCCGGCATCGACAAGGCCAAGGCCGTGAGCATGCCCAACGACACCATCGAGCGCGCGCTCAAGCGCGCTTCGGGTGAAGATGCGGCGAAGATGGAGGAAATCCGCTACGAAGGCTATGGCCCGTCGGGCGTCGCGCTGATCATCGACTGCATGACCGACAATTCCCAACGCACCGTTGCCGATGTGCGCAGCGCCCTGAGCAAGCACGGCGGCAACCTCGGCACCTCCGGTTCGGTCGCGTTCCAGTTCAAGCACGTCGGCGAATTTTTCGTCGACACCAGCAAGCCCGGCAGCGAGGACAAGCTGCTCGAAGCCGCGCTTGATGCCGGCGCCGACGACGTGCAGAGCGACGACGGCGAAAGCCTCGTGCTTGCGTCGCCGGAAAATTTCGAGGCAGTGAAGAAAGCGCTCGCGGCGGCCGGATTCGCGCCGTCGAAAGCCGACGTGATCTGGCGACCGGACAATCGCACCGCCGTCAACGCCGAAGCCGCCGAAACCCTGCGCGATCTGCTCGACAAGCTCGACGACCTGGACGACGTGCAGAACGTCTATCACAACGCAGAGCTTGCAACCTGACCCTCAACGCAGCTGGCTGTCCTTGCTGCCGCGCCGGTTGTAGCCGCTGACTGCGGCCTGATCCTTGTCGCGTTCGGACTGGCAAGCCACGCACAAGCGCACGCCCGGCACGGCTTTTCGCCGCGCCTCGGGAATCGGCGCGTCGCATTCCTCGCAACGCTTGCGGCTCGGACCCTTCGGCGCGTTGGCGCGCGCGCGCTTGATCGCATCCTTGATGGTCGCGTCGATCTGGTCCTGTACCGCGTTGTCGCCTGCCCAGCCGGTTGCCATGGCGCGATTGTCCGCCGATCAGCTTGCGCGTGCCAGCGCGTAGTCGAGCGCCGCACACACCGCCGCCACCTGCGCGGCGTTGCATTGCCCGGGCGTCGCGCGTGGACTGTCCGGATACACTTCGGTCGTGGTCTTGAACCGCGCGCTGGTAATACCCGGACACAATCCCAACCGCACATAGTCGTATTCGATCACGCCGGGCGCGACCACCTTTGATCCGATGATTTCGCCCTTCGCATCCGCCGGCGCGATGTGCGTGACGTTCGCGACTGCCGCGATGATCGCCTGCTGGAATTGCGGCTGCGGATTCGCCGCATCGGCGCACAGGTAGAAACCATCCGGGATTCCCTCCGGCTCGAATTCCTTGCCATCGCGAGCGGCCAGCGCGGGACGAAATTCCGATTCGTCGGAATCGGTGGTTTCGTGCAGATCGATATGCACGATGAAACGATCACGCAATGGCGCGACCAGATTCATCAAGGCCGCCGACTCCGGCGCCGGACTGTTTTGCCGGAACGAACGGTTCGGATCGATCGCGAACGGATTCCAGCGATGGATGCGCTCGTAGGCCCACGGGCTCACGCACGGAACGACGATCGCGTTCATGCGTCCGGCGTAATCCGACAGATGCTGCTCGGCGAATTGCAAGGCGCCGCACACACCGCTGGTTTCGTATCCGTGTACGCCGCCGGTGACCAGCGCGGTCGGCAACGCATCGTTCCAGGCGCGGCTGCGGATCGCGAACAAGGAATAGGCGCCATCCGACGCATAGTCGAGTCGCGCGTATTCCGCCACATCAAAACGCGAACGCAACGCCTCGATCCGGCCCAACACATCTTCGGCATAGCTGCGTTGCTTGCGTTGGCGTGAGCGCCACTCGCGTCTTTCGGCGTCGCCCCACGGGTTGCCGGGCGTGCCGATGGCAGACAAGGATTGCGTCGTCATTTCGATTCCACTTTAGTCCGGTGTGCGAAGTTTCTCACTATATCGCGTCATGGAAACCCCTTTGCGCCGGTCGATCACATGGCGTGAACATTTGCCGTAGTATCGTCTACGTCTCCCACGGAGGTCCCACCATGAAATCGTTGACTACCCTCGCCGCTGCAGCCGCCATTGCGCTGGCTGCCTTTTCGCCTGCATCGCAGGCCGAACTGAAGGTCGGCGCGAAGGCGCCCGAATTCAGCCTGCCGGCCTGGCTGGCCGGCAATCCCTTCACCTTCGATCTCGACGCCGCGCTGAAAAAAGGCCCGGTCGTGGTGTATTTCTTCCCCGCTCCGCACACCTCCGGCTGCAATGTCGAAGCGCACCTGTTTTCCGAGGCGATCGATCAGTTCAAGGCGTACAACGCCACCGTGATCGGCGTGACTGCCGGCAACCTCGACCAGATTTCGGATTTCTCCAAGGAGACCGACCATTGCAGCGGCAAGTTCGCGGTCGCCGCCGACAAGGGCGCCGCGATCGCCAAACAGTACGACTCGATCCTGACGATGAAACCGGATTGGTCGAATCGGACTTCGTATTTGATCGACCCGTCCGGCAAGGTTGCCGCCGCCTATGAGGCGATGAGCCCGAAGGAGCACGTCAGCGAAATGCTGGCGGCCCTGAAAGCGCTGCCGCGCGCGGAAGCTGCGAAATAACGGCGCGTCAGCTTTCGCGCCGCAACGCCTGGTTGACGACCTTGCGGATCAGGCCCGGGTAGTCGATGCCGGCTTTCAGCGCGGATTGGGCGAGTTCGTCGTCTTTCGCAATGCAGGGATTGGCGTTGGGCTCGATCACGTAGACATTGCCGGCGGCGGTCACGCGCAAGTCGAAGCGCGCGTAGCTGCGGATGTTGAGCGCGCGGTAGGCACGCTTGCACACGTCGTCGATGTGGCTTTGCAGTTCCGGTTCCAGCGCATTCGCGAAATGATTCTTGATGCCCCAGCGCTTGCGGTAGGCGTCGTCCCACTTGGCCTTGTAAGTGGCAATGCGCGGCTCGTCCTCGGCCATCTGGCCGAAGGTCATCTCGCGCGCGGGCAGCACGCGCATCGCGCGATCGCCGATGATGCTGACGTACATCTCGCGCCCGTCGATGTATTCCTCGGCGATGGCGTCCAGGTTCATGCGCTCGTGGATCATCGCGATGCGCGCAAGGAACGCCGCTTCGTCGTCCACGATCGAGGCCTGCGAGATGCCGCGCGAGGCTTCCTCGGTCAGCGGCTTGATGATGCACGGCAGTTTCAACGTCTTCGGCAGCCAGACCTTGCGACCGCGGTAGTAGACATGGAATCGCGGCGTGCGCACGCGATGAAAGCGCAGGATCTTCTTGCACAGGCTCTTGTCGTTGCACAAGAACAGCGAATGCGAGCTCGCGCCGGTGCAGGGCACGCCAAGCAATTCCATGGTCGCG
>JAFEEK010000015.1 GCA_018241165.1 Pseudomonadota bacterium | reverse complement strand
TGAGCCATGTCGGCGTTCACTCGTGCCGTGCCGTGTCCTATGGCGCCCCGGTGCGCGGCGGCGGCATCTACGCCAAGACCGGTGTTTTTGCGAAGTACAGCGACATTACCGGCAATACCGCAACGAACTCCGGCGCCAATGCCAATGGCGGCGGTGGCGGAATTTTCACCTACGGGTATGCCTTGCTCGCGAGCAGCACGCTCAGCGGCAACTCGGCGCAGACCGGCGCCGGCGGCGGCCTGCGCGCATTCGGCGATGCAGTGACAATCGCATCCACGGTTTCCGGCAACATCGCAAAGTGGGGTGGCGGGATTTACGCACGGGATAACCTCACCAGTGCGTCCGATACGTTCACCGTGTTGAACAGTACGCTGTCCGGCAATCAGGCACTGAACGTAGTCGGCGGCGCCTGGACGAATGCCGGCACGATTCACGTCTACAACTCCACCGTGGCCTTCAACACGGCGGGCTCCGCCACCCGCTACGGATCCCGGCACTATGGCTCGGGTTTCACTATCGACGACTTGGGCGCTTACTACACCGACATCAATCACTACAAATTCAAGAAGGCGACGCTGCACAGCTCGGTGTTCTCCAACAACACCAGCGGGACAGCCCCGTCGGTTGCAGACGACTTCGGCATAGTCCGATTTTCGAACTTGAACCTGGTGGGAATCAGCGGGCAGAACAATATCGTCTTTGGCATAGCGGATTCTTTCCTCGCATTGCCGGGATCCACGGTGACGCTTGGCGCCTGCCCGCTCCTTGGCCCGTTGCGCAACAATGGCGGACCGACGAAAACGCATGCGTTGATGAGCCACAGCCCCGCCATCGATGCCGGCAACATCCTGGCGAACGGGATCAGTCCCTACGACCAGCGCGGGCTGGCACGCGTGTCGGGCACGAAGGCCGACATGGGCGCCTACGAGGTGCAGCAGAACGATACCGTCTTCAACGCAGGGTTCGATGGCTGTCCGTAGCGCGGCATGAGGGTTCTCGCCATGCCGGCAATGCGTCACAATGCCGGCATGAGCGAAGAAACCGCGCAGCCCGAAGAAGCCGACGTCATCCCCAACGTCGGCTACACGCCGCAGCCCAATCCCAAGGAAGTGCGCAAGACCGTCGAGGAAGTGCTCGGCAGCGTGCACACGTCCAATTTTCCGGACTTGCTGCGCGAGCTCGGTGGCTGCCTTTTGGTCAGCACCTATCAGGCCGGCAAGCTCGTCATCCTGCGGCCGGACGGCAATTCGATCAACACGCATTTCCGCACGTTCAACCGGCCGATGGGCATGGCCGCGGATCGCCAGCGCCTGATGCTCGGCGCGCTGATGGAGATCGTCGAGTTCCGCAACATGCCGGACGTGGCCAAGCGCCTGCAGGATCCGCCGCGCCACGACGCGGTGTACATGGCGCGGCGCGGCCACATCACCGGCGCGATCGACATCCACGAAATGGCCTGGGATGCCGACGGCGTGATCTGGTTCGTCAACACCGCGTTTTCGTGCCTGTGCACGCTGGACACGAAATCGAGCTTCGTGCCGCGCTGGCGACCCAAGTTCGTCAGCCATTACGCGCCGGAAGACCGCTGCCATCTCAACGGCCTTGCGATGCGCAACGGCATACCGCGCTACGTCAGTGCGCTCGGCGAAACCAACGAACGCGAAGGCTGGCGCAAGAACAAGCGCGACGGCGGCCTGATCATCGACATCACCACCAATCGCGTGGTCACGCGCGGATTGTCGATGCCGCATTCGCCGCGCTGGTACGACAATCGCCTGTGGGTGCTCGAGTCCGGCCGCGGCGCGCTGTGCACGGTCGATCCGAAAACCGGCGAGCGCCACGACATCGCGCGCGTGCCGGGCTTCTGCCGCGGCCTGGACTTCATCGGACCGATCGCGTTCATCGGCCTGTCGCAGTTGCGCGGCACCACGCCGTTCACCGACATCCCGATCACCGACGACAACGCCGAGCGCCTGTCCGGCGTGTGGGCCGTGCACATCGGCACCGGCAAGACCGTCGCCTTCCTGAAATTCACCGGCGGCGTGCAGGAAATCTTCGCCGTGCAGTCGGTGCAAGGCGTGCTGTTCCCGGAGATCGTGCACGAGGGCGAATTGCTCGGCAATTCCTACGCCCTGCCGGACAAGGCGCTCAAGGAAGTCGGCTTCTCGCCGCCGCCCGAACCCAAGCCCGAAACGCCGGGCACCGATTACATCGCGTCCGACGCGCCCGCCACGCCACAGGAAACCGCCGCATGACCACTTCATCGTTCACCTTCGTCGAACACTGGCAGAAGGACTGCCCCGACGACGCCGAAGCGGTGCTCGCATTCTGGAAGCGCGAAAATGCGATCAACGACGAAGCGTCGGCGAAAAAGCGCCTGGGCGAGATCGTCCTGCACGCACGCGATGCGACCGGCGCGATCGCCGGCGTATCCACCGCCGTGCCGATCACCCTGCCGCGACTGGGCCAGCCGACGTATTACTTTCGCTGTTTCGTCGGCAAGGACTGGCGCAAATCGCGCCTCGTGCTGCAACTGCTGCGCCGGACTTGCGAAACACTGGAAGCCTTCGCCCGCACGCACAATTTCCCGTGCATCGGCGTGATCCTGGAAATGGAAAACGCACGCTTCGGCGAAGCCCTGCAACGCGCCTGGTGGCCGAGCACCGGTTTCGTGTTCATCGGCAAGAGCCAGCGCGGCCTGGATTTGCGCGTGCGCTATTTCCGCGGCGCCAAGCTCAAGCCGGCGAAGTTGTGATTGCCTCGGGGTTCCGGATTTTCGCAATCGCATCCACCACGAGCCGACAAACGTCGGTAGCCGGCAACGCGGCATTGACTACCAGCGCGTTCGGCGGAGGCGGGTCGAATCGCGTCAGCACCTCGCCGACGACATCCGGGGTTCGATCGCGCGCAAGATGCACGTTGCTTGCGACATCGGCGGCGATCCGCGCGCGCGCCAGGTCCGGCGGGCATTCGAGGTAGACCGGCACGGGCGTGAAGTGATAGCGGCGTATCGCTGCATCCACGCGCAGCAGGTCGCGACGGCGCGAAAACGTCACGCCATCGACGACACTGGATTGCCCGAGCATGCAGTTGATTTCCAGCGCCAACAGCAGACCACGGAACGCGGCGCGTTTTTCCGCGAAGCTGTACGAACACTTCGGGAACATGCCATGGCGGATAGCGTCGCGGCACACGCGGCGCAGGCCGAGCTGATCGACCAGCGCCTGCGCGACCACGCTCTTTCCGGCGCCCGGCAGGCCGATCAGGGCCACGACTACGGGCTTGCCGATATGCGACGCCGGTACGGCGGTTTCCGGAACGGCGGCTGAAGATGCTTCGTCCATCGACGGCTCTGATTCGTACTTGCCGCTATCATTGCACAAATTCTTCGATCGCCCATCCATGCGCCATCTCTACATCCAGCGTTACCTGATCACCGGCCTGTTGACCTTCGTGCCGCTGTGGCTGACGTGGCTGGTGTTCAAGTTCATCTTCACTTTCCTCTCGCACGTCGGCGCGCCGGTCGTGGCCGGGTTGTTCACCGGCATCTCGGCCGCGTTTCCCGGCGCTTCGGCATGGCTCAACCAGGAATGGTTCCAGTCGATCATCGCCTTCATCGGCACGATCGTTGCGTTTTATGTCGTCGGCTTCGCGACCTCGCGCGTATTCGGCCAGCGCCTGCTGGATGCCTTCGAAAACGTGATCTCGCGCATCCCGATGGTGCACACGATTTACGGCGGCGCGAAAAAGCTGATGACCATGCTCTCGACCAAGCCGGCCGGGACGCAACGCGTGGTGCTGATCGATTTTCCCTCGCCGGAATTGAAATCGATCGGGTTCGTGACGCGCGTGTTCGCCGACAGCGCCGGGCGCGAGATGGCCGCCGTGTACGTGCCGACCACGCCGAATCCGACCGGCGG
>JAFEEK010000159.1 GCA_018241165.1 Pseudomonadota bacterium | reverse complement strand
CGGCCAGCCTCAGGCAATGTTCGGCGCGGGCGAACAGGCTCGCGTTTGTGTCCACTGTCGTCTCCATCCCTGCGCGGCTATTGTGCCAGAGATGATTCCGGAATCAGCAACCGGGATTACGCTTGACGACGCTGGCTCTTGGCCATATCCGAACGCGCGAATTCCAGGTCGCGCAGGTAGGTCGGCTCCACGCCGGTGACGTATTCGCCGTTGAAACACGAACTGTCGAAGCGTGTGAGCTTGTCGTTACCCTCGGCGACCGCGGCCTCCAGATCGGCGAGGTCCTGATACACCAGCCAGTCGGCGCCGATCAGTTCCTGCACCTGCTGTTCGGTGCGATCGTGGGCGACCAGTTCGTCTGGCGCCGGCATGTCGATGCCGTAGACGTTCGGAAAGCGCACCGGCGGTGCGGCCGAGGCGAAGTAGACTTTTTTCGCCCCGGCGTCGCGCGCCATCTGGATGATCTGCTTCGAGGTCGTACCGCGCACGATCGAATCGTCGACCAGCAGCACGACCTTGTTGCGGAATTCCAGCTCGATCGCGTTCAACTTGCGGCGCACCGATTTCACGCGCTCGCTCTGCCCGGGCATGATGAAGGTGCGGCCGATGTAGCGGTTCTTGACGAAGCCTTCGCGCATCGGAATGCCGAGCGTCAACGCCAGCGAACTGGCCGCCGTGCGCGCGGTGTCGGGAATCGGGATCACCGCGTCGATGTCGTGACCGGGTTTCAGGCGCGCGATTTTCGCCGCCAGGCGTTCGCCCATGCGCAGTCGCGCCTTGTAGACGGAAACATCCTCGATCATCGAATCCGGCCGCGCCAGGTAGACGTATTCGAAGATGCACGGCGCGTGCGGATAACCTTCGGCGCAATGCCGGCTGTGCAGGTGGCCATCCTGGGTCAGCAGCACCGCCTCGCCCGGTGCGACGTCGCGCAGGCGCTTGAAGCCGAGAATGTCGAGCGCCACCGATTCGGAAGCGACCGCATATTCCTTGCCGCCATCGACATCGCGCGCGCCGAGCACCAGCGGGCGGATGCCGTAGGGATCGCGGAACGCGACGATGCCGTAGCCGAGCAGCAGCGAGACGATGGCGTAGCCGCCGCGCGCGCGCGCATGGACTCCCGCTACGGCCTTGAAGATGTGGTCCGGCGCCAGCGCATGGCGTTCCTGGATCTGCAATTCGTGGGCGAAGATGTTGAGCAGGATTTCCGAATCCGAATCGGTGTTGATGTGGCGGCGATCATCCTCGTACATCTGCCGGCGCAGGGCTTCGGTGTTGACCAGGTTGCCGTTGTGGCCAAGCGCGATGCCGTAGGGCGAGTTGACGTAGAACGGTTGCGCCTCGGCGCTGGATTCGGAACCCGCCGTCGGATAGCGGCAATGGCCGATGCCGATGCGGCCGCGCAGCTTGAGCATGTCGGCGCTGCCGAACACGTCGCGCACCAGGCCTGCGCCCTTGTGCAGGCGCAGGCGTTCGCCATCGACGGTCGCGATGCCGGCGGCGTCCTGGCCGCGATGCTGCAGAACGGTCAGGGCGTCGTAGAGCGAGGCCGCGACCTCGGATTTGCCGACAATGCCGATGATGCCGCACATGGATGTTTCGCCTTCTCGATCAGACTGTCGAATGGGGGTGAGGATCGGTCGCGTTTTGCGGGGCGGCCGGAATCCGGGGGATGATATTTTGCCAATCAAGGTACTTTGCCGCTTCCGGCGGCAATTGTTGCGACAGCCAGCGCGCATAACCCTGGAACGTCGGCAGCAATTGCGACTGATGCCACCACGGATCGCGCGGCAGCGGCGTGAAGCCGAGCAGCAGCACCGTGATCGTTACCAACGCCAATCCACGCACCAGCCCGAACACCATGCCGAGCAGGCGGTCGTTGCCGGACAAACCGCCGCCGGCCACGACCTTGCGCATCGCGAATCCGACGATGCCGCCGATCAGCAGGATCGACACGAAACACAAACCATACCCGAGCAACAGGCGAATCGACGTTTCCTGTATTGCCGTGAACTTCGCCGCGAGCGCATCGCCGAATTGCCACGCAAACCAGAACGCCAGCACCCATCCGGCCAATGCCAGCGCTTCGCCGATAAAGCCGCGCGCCAGGCCCATCAGGATCGACAGGCCAATTGCGGCGAGGATGCAGTAGTCGGCCCAATTCATGCCTTTCTCCCACTCTACCCTTATGCACTCGACGCAAGGTTTCGTTTTCTTCCCCCTTCCGCAGGAAGGGGGATTGAGGGGGATGCAGTTCGACTTACATCCCCCGATGCTACGCATCGACCCCCTTCGTGCCGAAGGGGGTGATCGACCGCGTTCCGCACATGCCGGATCAGATGACAGTCGACTAGGGTTGCGTGACGATCATTCCTTTCACTTTCAGTTTCGCGTCGATGTCGCCGCGCGCCTTGTCGGCGCCGGCGCGATCCGCATACGGTCCGGCGCGAACCTTCCACAAGGTCGCGTCGCCGCTACCGGCGCGTTCGACGAATCCGGCGAACGACGCCCCGCGCAGCCGGTCGCGCAATTTGTTCGCTTCGGCCTCGGACTTGAACGCGCCAAGCTGCACGGCCCAGCCACCGGCGCGCTTGGCCGGCAGCACGCTGGCCGGCGCATCCGCGGCCGGCTGCGCCGCGGCGGCGAGTTCGACCACGCTGCTCGGCACTTTCGGTTCAGCCTGCTTGATATTCAGGCGCGCGGTTTCCGCGGCGGCGCGATCCGCATAAGGCCCGACGCGCACGCGCTGCATCGACTTGCCCTGGTACTCGGTGGCTTCGTCATAGGCCGCAAAACCGCGTTTCTTCAGCG
>JAFEEK010000158.1 GCA_018241165.1 Pseudomonadota bacterium | reverse complement strand
TCCACGACCAGATCGGCGGCGGTTTTGCGCGCTACAGCGTGGACGAGCGTTGGGAAATTCCGCACTTCGAAAAGATGCTGTACGACAACGCGCAGTTGCTGCCGCTGTTTGCACAGCGTGATTCGAATGCCGCGCATGGCATCCTCGCCTGGCTGTTGCGCGAGATGACCGCGTCATCCGGTGGCTTCTACGCGGCGCTGGATGCCGACTCGGAACACGAGGAAGGCAAGTTCTACGTCTGGCAGCGCGAGGAAGTAAAAGGTTTGCTCGACGCCGATGAGTTCGCCGTCGCCGCGCCGCATTGGGGTTTCGATCGTGCGCCGAATTTCGAAGGCAATGTGTGGAATCCCATTGTCGCCATGTCAATCGAGGATGTGGCAAGCAAGCTTTCCATCGCACCTGATCGTGCCGCCGCATTGCTGACCAGCGCGCGCCGCAAGTTGTTCGCTGCGCGTGCACAACGCGTGCGTCCGGGACTCGACGACAAGATCCTGACATCGTGGAACGCGCTCACCGTCGCAGGTATCGCACGCACGGCGCGTGCGCTCGATGCGCCACCGTTGCTCGGTCTTGCGGAAAATGCACTGGACAATCTGTACGCCCATGCCTGGCGCGACGGGCGCCTGTACGCAAAGTCCGGCGCCGATGCCGCGCGCTTTCCCGGCTATCTCGACGACTACGCGCTGCTGCTGGATGCCTTGCTTGAAATGCTGCAATGTCGCTGGTCCGAACGCGACCTCGCCTGGGCCATCGTGCTGGCGGAAAGCCTGCTCGATCGATTCCAAGATCGAAAACATGGCGGATTCTTCTTCACCGCGCACGATCATGAAACCCTGATCCAGCGCCCGAAACCGTTTACCGACGAAGCGTTGCCCTCCGGCAATGGCGTCGCCGCACGCGCCTTGCTGCGCCTTGGCCACCTGCTTGGCGAAACGCGTTATCTGGATTCTGCCGAACGCGCTCTGCGTGCGGCATTTTCCACAATGCAGCAAATTCCGACGGCATGCTGCGCGCTGTTGCGCGCGCTCAACGATCATCTCGATCCGCGTACGCATGTCGTCGTGCGCTTCGGCAAAGCAAACGAAGAGTCCGACTGGCGCAAGGCCGTCGTCGCACAGTCCGGTCGTCGCGTCGATGCGTATTTCATCCCGCGCGACGCCGGCAAACTGCCCGGCATACTCGATGCGCAGAAATTTGCCACGGGTGGACTCGCCTATGTGTGCCGCGGCACGCAGTGCGAGCCGCCCACAACAGATCCGGCACAATTGCCGGAGCGCGTTGCGCGCGGTTAAAGCAGCACCGGCCGGTCTGGCAATTCGTTGTCGCGCGGCGCGCCATCGGCCGGAAAATGTTTTGCCAAAAGCGCGCCGACGGCATTCACGCCATCGATGGCGCCTTGTTCGAATTCGCCCGCCGCGAATCGGGCCTGCATTCGGGCCGCGATGGATTGCCACTCGGTTTCGGCGACTTTCGCGGCAATGCCGCGGTCGGCGAGGATCTCGATAGCATGGTCGGCGAGCAAGACGTAGATCAGCACGCCGGAATCGTGTTTCGTATCCCACACCCGCAGGTGCGCGAACACCTCGCGCGCGCGTGCGCGCGCGCTGCGCCCGCGCACGAGGTCGTGCAGCGGCAACGCGCCCTCGACGGCGAACAGGACCTGGCCGGAATGGCGTTTCTCGCCATCGGCGACGGCATGCTGGATCGCATCGAGCGTGCGTGCCGGAAACTGCCGGCGCGCGCTGCCTTCGGCGCAAACATGTCGGAGCATGCGAATCGCGCCCATGTCACCAACTCCCCGAGGCGCCGCCGCCGGAAAATCCGCCGGACGAGCCGCCGCTGAATCCGCCGCCAAAGCCGCCGCCTCCGCCGAAGCCGCCACCACCAAATCCGCCGCCTCCGGTCCAGCCGCCGAAGCCGCCGCGCCCGGCGAAGCCGCCGCCGCTGCCGCCGAGCCAGCCCAGCAGCAGGCCGAGTACACCCGCGCCGATCGCAAATCCGGCAATACCGGTCAGCAGCCATACCACGCCGCCGCATGCAGCACCGAGCAATCCGGCGCGCGGCGCGGACGGCAGCCCACCCAGAAATGCACGCAGCCACAATGCGCCGAAAATGAGCGGGAGCAAGAAACTGAAAGGGTCGCCGGAAGACTGGCCGTGCCGCCCATCCGTGAGCGGCGGCGGCAGTTGCTCGCCGTCGATGAGTTTGGTCAACGCGCCGAGCGCATCGACGATGCCGCCATTGAAATCGCCGGCGCGGAATTTCGGCGTGATGTATTCGCGGATGATGCGGTCGGCGGCGGCGTCGGGAATCGCGCCTTCCAGATCGCGCCCGACCTCGATGCGCACGCGGTGGTCGTTCTTGGCGACGATCAGCAGCACGCCGTCCTGGGCCTGCTTGTCGGTGCGCGAGAGTTTCCACGCATCGGTGACGCGGATGCTGTATTGCGCGATGTCTTCAGGGCTAGTCGTCGGCAGGATGAGGATCGCCACGCGCGAGCCCTTGCGCTGCTCCAGCGCCTGCAATTGTTGCGTCAGCGCCTGTACCTGTTCCGGTGTCAGTGTGTTCGTCAGGTCGGTGACACGCGCACCGAACGCCGGGATCGGTTGCAGGCCGGAATCGGCCGCCCACGCAACGCCCAGCGTCAGCGCGACGACCGCAAGGGTCGCCGCGAATGTGCGCGCCACGCGCATCGTTCAGTTCTGCGGTTGCGCGGGTGGCTGTGCCGGCGGCGCTGCGGGCTTGTTGAAATCGACCGTTGGCGCGGTGGAAATCTGCTTCTCGTTTTCCACCGTGAAATTGGCCTTGGTCGAGTAGCCGAACATCTTGGCGGTGAGGTTCTGCGGGAAGCTGCGCACCAGCACGTTGTAATCCTGCACCGCGGAAATGTAGCGATTGCGCGCCACGGCGATGCGGTTTTCGGTGCCTTCGAGTTGGGCCTGCAGGGTCTGGAACAACGAGTCGGCCTTCAGGTTCGGGTAGTTTTCCGACACCGCCATCAACCGCGACAGTGCGCCGGACAGTTCGCCCTGCGCCTGCTGGAACGCCTTCATCTTGGCTTCGTCGTTGAGGTCGTCGGTGGTCAGCGTGATCTTGCCGACCTGGGCGCGCGCATTGGTCACCGCTTCGAGCGTGGACTGCTCGTGTTCGGCATAGCCCTTCACCGTGTTGACCAGGTTCGGCACCAGGTCGGCGCGGCGCTGGTACTGGTTGACGACTTCGGACCATGCGGCCTTGACCGCTTCGTCCCTGGACTGGATCGCGTTGTAGCCGCAGCCGGCCAGCATGAACGCGGCGAGTGCGAGTATGACGAGTCGTTGCAGGCGCATGGTCGTTCCTCCGGTTACGGGACGAGGGTCATCATAGCGTTTCGCGAGCGGTGTCGCCTTCGCGCTGCTTGAGGTATTTCTTTTTCTGGCGCTTGGCGAGCAGGTTCAGGGCCTCCACGACAGCCGAAAACGCCATCGCGAAGTAGATATAGCCACGCGGGATGTGGATCGCGAAACCTTCACCGATCAGCATTACGCCAATCATCAGGATGAAAGCCAGCGCAAGCATGCGGATGGTCGGGTTGTTGTCGATGAAATTGCCGACCGGGTCGGACGCGAACAGCATCACGATCACGGCCAGCACGATCGCCGCAACCATCACCGGAATGTTGCGCACCATGCCGACCGCGGTGATCACCGAATCCAGCGAGAACACGATGTCGATCAGAGCGATCTGCACGACCACCCACGCGAACGCAGCCGCCGTCGCATTCGCCACCGGCGCCTTGGCGACGCCGTAAATGGTTTCGTGGATCTCCATCGCGCCCTTGACCAGCAGGAACAGGCCGCCGCCGGTCATGATCAGGTCGCGGATCGAAATGATCTGGCTGCCCAGATGGAACAACGGCGCATGGCGGTCGTCCAGGCGCGCCAGATGGGCGAGCACCAGCAGCAAGGCGATGCGGGTCAGGCAGGCAAAGCCGATGCCGAGCCGGCGCGCGAGCGAGCGGTGTTCCTGCGGCAGGCGCCCGACCGCAATGGAAATGAATACGAGGTTGTCGACGCCGAGCACGATCTCGAGCGTGGACAAGGTCAACAGGGCGACCAGCAGTTCGCCTTCGAGCATGCTCATGGGGTTCTTTTTCCGGGACCGCGCCGATTCACCAGCGCTGCCATAAGACCAGTGTCCAGCATAGCAGCACATTGAGCATCAGCAGAAAAACCGCCGCCGAACCCATGTCCTTGGCGCGGCCCGCCAATTCGTTGAATTCGGGGCTGACCTTGTCGACTACGGCCTCGATCGCCGAATTGAGCAGTTCCGCCGACAACACCAGGATCGGACTGCCGCACAGCAGCGCTTTTTCCAGTGCGCCGTGACCCAGCCACAGGCCGAGCGGAATCACGATGACGCACACATACACTTCGAGCCGGAACGAGGCCTCGTACGTCCAGCCCGCGCGCAGGCCCTTGCCCGACCAGACCAACGCTTTCCAGATTTGGCGCGGTCCGCGCGGTTCGGTGCTGGGCATGCTCGCGATCCCTGTATCCGGCAAGGCGCGATATGATGCCACACCTTTCCAAAACCAAGTCCAATGAGCAAACGCGCCCTCGTCATCACTGCCCTGGTCTGCGCCGTACTGGCGCTGGTTTCGATTTTCGGATTCGACCGTCGCATCGCCGAGGCGGTGCACGCTTCGGCCGTCGCCGGTGCCGCCGTCTTTGTCGAGGGCACGCGCGCGCTGGATGCCGTCACCGGCCGTTCGCTGCTGCACAACCATGTGCTCTCCGCGGTATTGCTCGGCGGCATCGTGTTCGCGCTCGGCGTGCTGGCCTGGCTGTTCAATCGCGGCAGTTACACCGCACGCGCCGCGATATTCACCGGCGGCGTGCAGCTGGCGACGATCGCGACTGCATATCTGCTGAAAAATTTCTTCGGTCGCCAGCGCCCGTACGAGCTTCTCGGCCACGGCGACTGGCAGCACATGTGGTTCGCCGGCGGCAGTTCGTTTCCGTCCGGGCACAACGCGTTCTTCTGGGGCCTGTTCATTCCGCTTTTGTACCTGTTTCCGCGCTGGCGCATTCCGCTGCTGCTGGTTCCGCTGTTCATTGCGCTTGCCCGCGTCGATACGAGTTCTCATTTTCCTTCCGACGTGTTCGCCTCCATCGCGCTGGCCTGCCTGGTCACGCTGATCGCGGCAACGCTGTGCGCACGCTGGATCAAGCCGGTGGGCGCACGCTAGCGTTTTCCGCAAGCGCACATTGCATCAGACCCGAGTTGGGTTAACCTTCGCGCTTCGCAAACGTACCGGGGTCGTCATGTCGTCAACGCCTGTTTCGCAAACCAAGTCGTTCTCCACCATCTTCCTGATCGAGCTGTGGGAGCGCTTCGGCTACTACGGCATGCAGGCGCTGATCGTGTACTACATGGTCCAGCGCCTGGGCTTCGGCGACGTCGACGCGAACCTGATCTGGGGTGCCGCCTCGGCGCTGATCTACGTGGCGCCGGCGATCGGCGGCTGGGTCGGCGACCGCGTGCTCGGCACGCGCCGCACCATGCTCACCGGCGCGGTCATCCTCTCGATCGGCTACGCGTTGCTGACAATGCCGTCCGAGAGCGCGACGTTCCTGTACTTCGCGCTCGGCGTCATCGTCGTCGGCAATGGCCTGTTCAAGCCGAATGCCGGCAACCTGGTGCGCAAGATCTACGACGGCGACGATTCGCGCATCGACAGCGCGTTCACGATCTACTACATGGCGGTGAACATCGGATCCACGTTCTCGATGCTGCTCACGCCG
>JAFEEK010000157.1 GCA_018241165.1 Pseudomonadota bacterium | reverse complement strand
TCGGCATCGGCATGTATCCGGTGCTGCTGGACGGCGGCACGGTTACCGCGCCGCGCTGGGCGCTGTTCGGCCTGCATGGCCAATGGGAAGTGGAAAACCACGGCATCGCACCGGACATCGAGGTCTGGCAGGACCCGGCAATCACGCGCCAGGGCCGCGATCCGCAGCTCGAGCGCGGCGTCGCCGAGCTCATGCAGGCGCTGAAAGAACATCCGGCCCCGGTGTATCCGGATCCGGCGTATCCGGATTTCAAGCCGGTGCTGCCGGCGAATCCGAAGGACTGACCACGCCGCCATCAGCGATAATGCCGCCATCAATTCGATGGAGGCATCGCTATGGATCTGCAAGACAAACGTATTGCCATCACCGGCGCGTTCGGCGCGCTGGGTGCGGCCATGGTGCAGGCGGCAACCGCCGCGGGTGCGCGCGTCGCGGCGATCGATCGCGCGCCCGTGCCCGCCGATTACGCGGCGGCATCGAGCATCGGCAATGTCGATCTGGCGGATACGAACGCCGCCCAGACCGCCATCGACGCCGCAGCCAGGGCGCTTGGCGGACTCGACGGCCTGGTCAACATCGCCGGCACGTTCCGCTGGGAGATGCTCGCCGACGGCAGCGCCGATACCTGGGATCTGCTGTATCGCGTGAATCTGCGCACCGCGGTCGCGGCAAGCAAGGCCGCGATCCCGCATCTGGTGGCTTCCGGCGCGGGACGCATCGTCAATATCAGCGCTGCAGGTTCCGTGAAGGCCGCTGCCGGCATGGGCGCGTATGCGGCATCCAAATCCGGCGTGGCGCGACTGACCGAAGCGCTGGCCGAGGAATTGAAGGACCGCGGTGTCACTGTCAACGCGATCCTGCCGAGCACGATCGACACCGCGGCGAATCGCGCCGACATGCCCAAGGCGGACTTCTCGCGCTGGGTCACGCCCGCGCAGTTGTCCGATGTGATCGTATTCCTGCTCTCGGATCGCGCCAGCGCGGTGACCGGTGCGTTGTTGCCGGTGATGGGGCGGGTCTAGATTCCGAGGCGGCGCTGCATCCGCGCCAGGACGAAATCCTCGGCCCAACTGCGCAGCGAAAAATCGCGGATGAAGCCGCAATGGCCGCCGTGCGGGACGATGGTCAATTCGGTCGATGGCGCCAGTTTCAGCTCGCGGAAACCCGCGACCGGAATCACCGGATCGTCCTCGGCGGTGAGGATGTCCGCCGGCACTGCCAGATCGGCGAGTTTGGCGCCGGCTATGGAGTAGCCGTCCAGGTAATTTTCCAGCGTGCCGAAATCCGTATGCCGCTCGACGAGGTTGCGCGTGAGATCGCGCAGGCCGCCGCGCAATTCGGCGCGCGCGAACAATTCGCGCTCGGGAAACAACGCCTGCTTGCGGCGCAGCGATTCGCGCCATTTATGCATGAAGTAGAACTCGTAGAACCACGGTGCGTCCTCGATCGCGCGCAGTCCCGCACGCGGACTGACGACCGGGCATACCGCGAACGTCCACGCCAGCGGGATTCCCGCCGCGGGCGCGCGCAAGGCCACGCGCAGGGCGAAATTGCCGCCGAGGGAAAATCCGCCGACCACGAGCGGCCGCGCCGGAAACCGTCGCGCGATTTCCGCGACCGCGCCGACGACCTCGGCGATGCGACAGGAATGAAACAGCTCACGATTCAAATGTTGCGTGCCGCCGTGATCGCGGAAGTTGAGCCGGAATACGTCGCAGCCTTCGGCGAGCAGGCGCGCGCCGGTGTGCAGGATGTAGTTGGATTGCACGCTGCCTTCCCAACCGTGCAGCAACACGACCAGCGCGCGCGACCCGGAGCGCACGCGTTGTGCGGAATGAAACCCTTGCAGGCGCACGCCGTTGCCGCAGTCGAGAATGCACTCGTGCGCCGCACTCTCCAACGCGGCATTGCTGCGGCGAAACGCGGCGCGACGCAGGAAGCTCGACGACAACACCGACTGCACGTGCGCGTTGCGCAACAGCCACGGCGGATCGAACACGCCGATATTCATGCGATCGGAGTCGTTCATGCGTCGTCGGTGTAGTCCAGCGCCCGCGCAATGGCGGCGCGCACGGATTCGGCGGTCTGGCGGCGGCCTTCGTCGCTCAGCGCAATCGGATCGAGGAAGCGCACCTGCGCCTCGACGCCGGGGTCGCCGATCAGGCGCACAACGTTGGCGAAGAAGCTTTCTCCTGCCGCGAACGGCACGCGTAAATCCATTTTTCCATTGTTGCCGTAACTGATCGCGACCGGCTGCACGGTCACCTGCGCATCCGCGGCGATCTGGAAAATGCGTGCGTGGAAGGTGCGCAAGCGATCGCCCGGCCCGGTGCCGCCTTCGGGAAACACGCCCACGGCCATGCCGTCACGCAGACGTTCGACGGCCTGTTCCATCACCGCATTGAGCGAATGCCCGCTGCCGCGGCGATGGAAGATCGTGCCGGCGCGCGCGGCCAGCCAACCGATCAGCGGCCAGCGCGCGATCTCGGCCTTGGCGACGAAACTCATCACGCGCTGGCTGTGCATCAGTTCGATGTCCAGCCATGAAACATGATTGGCCACGAACAGCACCGGGCCGGGCAGCGGTTCGCCCACGCGCACGATGCGGAAACCGCAACGGCGCACGATGCCGCCCGACCACCAGCGCTGCAACCAACGGTCCAGGCGTTCGCCGCGCAAATGCAGGTTTCGCCCGACCGGACTGAACGCGACCAACGTCAGCGGTACGGCAACGACGACATGGACGAAAATCCACGGCGTGCGCCACAAATAACGCAACGGTCGTCGCCAGTCACGGCGTGTTTCGGTCGATGGATCAGCCGTGGAATGCATCCATGCGATGTTATCCAGATGCGCTTTTCGCCGCAATGCAGCATTACGGGTTTTTGCTAGATGGCGTTGCGCGGCACTACCGCTAGGGTCAGCCGTGAAATGCAGACTAGGCGCTGTTGCTCGTCCTCGATGCGGATTTCCCAGATCTGGGTGCTGCGGCCAAGATGCAGCGGCCGCGCCGTGCCGGTGACGACGCCGGATTTCACGGCGCGCACGTGGTTGGCGTTGATTTCGATGCCGACGGCGTCCCCATACTCCGTGCCGATCGTCATCATCCCGCCCGTGCTGCCAAGCGTTTCGGCGAGCGCAGCCGAGGCGCCGCCGTGCAGCAGTCCGTACGGCCGGTACGTGCGCGCATCCACGGGCATGGTCGCGCGCAGGTAGTCGTCGCCGATTTCGGTGAAGACGATGCCAATCGTGCTCATCATCGTGCTGCGATTGAGTGCGTTGAGTTGCTCGAGAGTGACGGGCTGTTTCCAGATCGGCATGGCTCATCTCCAAATTTTGTCGCATGAGCATAACAACATCGGCGACAATCGCCGCGTGGAATTCACCGTCACCCTGCAAGGCAGCGGCAAGCAGTTCGCCGTCGCCGAGGACGAAAGCGTGCTCGACGCGGCGCGGCGCGCGGGCTTGGCGTTGCCGTATTCCTGCCTGTCCGGCGTGTGCGGAAGCTGCAAGGCGACGCTGGTTTCCGGGCAATGCCACTATCCGCACAATCCGCCGCGTGCGCTGAATGCGGCGGAAGTCGCGCACCGACAGGTGCTGCTGTGCCAGGCCGTGCCGCGTTCGGATCTGCTCGTCGCCGCGCGCGAAGTCGCATCCGTGGCGGCAATGC
>JAFEEK010000156.1 GCA_018241165.1 Pseudomonadota bacterium | reverse complement strand
GCGACCAGATCCTTGATCGGCACGCTTTCATCGACGATGCGATTGACGAAGCTGGTGTTCGCGCCGTTTTCGAGCAGGCGGCGCACCAGATACGGCAGCAGGTCTTCGTGCGATCCGACCGGCGCATACACGCGGCAAGGCACATCGAGGTTTTTCGGACCCATCACTTCGGCGTACAAATCCGTGCCCATGCCGTGCAGACGCTGGAACTCGAACGGACGCCCGCGCGCCATGTGGTGGATCGCGGCGATGGTGTGCGCGTTGTGCGTGGCAAAGGCCGGATAAAACGCCGTGCCGTAATCGAACAATTTTTTCGCGCAGGCAAGGTACGAGACATCCGTGTTCGGCTTGCGCGTATAGACCGGATAACCGGCGTGGCCGCCTTCCTGCGCGCGCTTGACCTCCGAATCCCAGTACGCGCCCTTGACCAGGCGCACGCAAAAACGCCGGCCGACTTTTTTCGCTTGTTCGGCCAGCCAATCGATCACGAATGGCGCGCGCTTCTGGTAGGCCTGCACCGCGAGGCCGAAACCCTGGTAACCGTCCAGCGACGCATCGGCATGCACGGCGGCGATGACGTCGAGCGAGAGTTCCAGCCGATCGGCTTCCTCGGCATCGACGGTGAGACAGATCGAATTTTTCTTCGCCAGTTGCGCCAATTCCAGCAGTTTGGACGCCAGCTCGGCCTGCACACGCGCGCGTTTGGCGACTTCGTAACGCGGATGCAGGGCGGACAATTTTATAGAGATGCTCGGTGCGTCCAAAATGGGGTCAGATTCCGTTAATTGGCGACGCTGATCTGTGCTTTTCGTGCGATCAGAACTTAACGGAATCTGACCCCATTTTTCCCCGAGCGCGCCGATCGCGTCGCGATAGGCCTGCATATAGCGCTCGGCATCCGGTTGCGTCAGCGCGGCCTCGCCGAGCATGTCGTAGGAATATCGGTAGACGCGATTTTCTTTTTCGTCGGCGCGGTCCAGCGCTTCGCCGATCGTGCGCCCCATCACGAACTGATGGCCCATGATGCGCATGGCCTGACGCACGGCAAGACGAATCACCGGCTCGCCGCTGCGACCGATCAGGCGCTTGAGCGCGCCGGCGAAATTGCGCCGCGTGTCCTCGCCCAGGCTGATGAACTTGCCGGTGAGCATCAGGCCCCAGGTGCCGGCGTTGACCAACACCGAGTCGCTCTTGCCCAGGTGTTTGTCCCAGTCCGCTTCGCCGAGCTTGTCGGCAATGAGCTTGTCGGCGGTGTCCTTGTCCGGGATGCGCAGCAGGGCCTCGGCCACGCACATCAACAGCACGCCTTCTTCGCTGGAAAGATCGTACTGGCGCATGAAGGATTCGACCGCGGTCTGTCGGTCGGCTTTCGCGCGCACGCGCGCGACGAGCTCGGTGGCGCGGGCCAGCACGAGGTCGCGTTCGGCGGGCGGCAAGGCAGCCTGGGCGACGAGTTCGTCCATCGCCCGCGTTTCATCGCGGCAATAGGCGGCGGTCATGCGCGCGCGCGCGGGCTCGGCGGTGGCGGGCAGTTCGGAGGCGAGAATGGCGTTCATCGTGGCCGATCGTTCGTGGTCGCCCATTGTAATTCAGGTGCGGGCTCGTGGCCCGGGGAGTTTGCCCAAACTTGCCCGCGCCAGCCGCGCTCACTATCATTCGCGGGTTGATGCGCCGACTTGCGATGATTCGGGTAGCTCAAGCAGTTGCGGGGCAAGATGCGGTTTCGGTCGAGGTCGTGCCGCACCGTTCGCTGTCGCGCGCCGGGCTGATCGGGTATCTGGTCGCGCAAAGCGTCGTGGCGATGGGATTCGCCGGCTTGGCGGCGGCGCGTGGAATCGTGCTGGCGCCGCCGTTCGCGGTGCTGGTACTGGCGGCGACGGCGTGGTGCGTGGTGCGGGTCTGGCGCGCTTGTGCGCGCGGGCAGTCGATCACGATCACGCCGCAGGATGTGGAAATCGCGGGCGTGGAGACGACGCACTATCATCCGTACTGGGTGCGGGTGCGGCTGGAGGCAGGACGCTGGCCGGGATGGCCGAGCCGGTTGTGGCTTGGCTCGCACGGACGCGAAACGGAAATTGGCGCGTTCCTGAACGACGCCGAGCGCAAGGAACTGGCGCAACGATTGGAACGACTGCTGGGCGAGGCGAACTCGCGCAACAGGACTTAAGAACTCGGGACAAGGTAGAACACTAATGAAGGCTGCCGGATCGATGCAGGGCAAGTTGGGATTGGGGGTCGCGCTGACGGCCGTCGCGGGTGCCGCGCACGCGCTGGCCGAGCCGTGGCAGTTGAACATGACGCCGGGCGTCACGCAGACCTCGCGCGAGGTTTACGACCTGCACATGTGGGGTTTGTACGTGTGCATCGCGATCGGCGTCGTCGTGTTCGGCGCGATGATCGTGGCCATGTTCAAGTTCCGCAAGTCCAAGGGCGCCGTGCCGGCAACCTGGAGCCACAACACGGTTGCCGAAACGATCTGGACGATCGTGCCGATCCTGATCCTGGTCGCACTGGCCTGGCCGGCGACCAACATCATGATCAAGATGGCTTACACCGAACAATCCGACATGACGGTGAAAATCACCGGCTACCAGTGGAAATGGGGCTACGATTACCTCAACGTCGGCGAAAAGCCTTATCACGTGCATTTCATTTCGCGCATCGATCCGCGTTCGGATCGCACCCGCGAACTGCGCTCGGGCCAGGATCCCTGGGCGGTCAAGGACAAGGATTACCAGGGCGTGGAGCGCAACACCTATCTGCTCGACGTCGATCATCCGCTGGTGCTGCCGACCGACACCAAGATCCGCTTCGTGGTCACCGGCGACGACGTGATCCACGCCTGGTGGGTGCCGCAACTGGGCTGGAAGCAGGACGCGATCCCCGGAATCATCAACGACGACTGGACCAACATCCACGAACCGGGCATCTATCGCGGCCAGTGCGCCGAGCTGTGCGGCCAGGACCACGGCTTCATGCCGATCGTGGTCAAGGCCGTGCCGAAGGCCGAATTCACCAAGTGGCTGGACGAACAGGAAGCACTCGCCACCAAGGCCGACGCTCCCGCGGCGCCGGCAGCGTCCCCGACCGCGACGCCGTCCGCTCCGTAATCAATCAGGCCGATTCCGAATATCCGTTCGTAACACCGCGCTCCACGAGGCTGTCATGACTACCCACGCCACCGCACACCACGACGACCACCACGACGACAAGCCGCATGGCTTCCTGCATCGTTGGGTGTATTCGACCAACCACAAGGACATCGGCACGCTGTACCTGATCTTCTCGTTCATCATGGTCTGCATCGGCGCGGCATTTTCCGGCGTCATCCGCACCGAACTGATGAAGCCCGGCCTGCAATTCGTGCAACCGTATTTCTTCAACGAAATGACCACCATGCATGGCCTGGTGATGATCTTCGGCGCGATCATGCCGAGCTTCGTCGGCCTTGCCAACTGGATGATCCCGATGATGATCGGCGCGCCGGACATGGCCCTGCCGCGCATGAACAACTGGTCGTTCTGGATTTTGCCGTTCGCGTTTTGCCTGCTGCTCGGCACGCTGTTCGTTCCCGGTGGCGCACCGGCCGGCGGCTGGACCATGTACCCGCCGCTGTCGATCCAGGGCGGCGACAGCGTGGCCATGATGGTGTTTGCGATCCATCTGATGGGCATTTCCTCGATCATGGGCTCGATCAACATCATCGCGACCATCCTCAACATGCGCGCACCGGGCATGGACCTGCTCAAGATGCCGGTGTTCGTGTGGTCGTGGCTGATCACCGCGTTTTTGCTGATTGCGGTGATGCCGGTGTTGGCCGGTGCGGTGACCATGCTGCTCACCGACCGCTATTTCGGCACCAGCTTCTTCAATGCCGCCGGCGGCGGCGACCCGGTGATGTACCAGCACATCTTCTGGTTCTTCGGGCACCCGGAGGTCTACATCATGATCCTGCCGGCGTTCGGCATCATCTCCGAGATCGTGCCGACGTTCAGCCGCAAGCCGCTGTTCGGCTACCAGGCGATGGTGTACGCGCTCGCCTCGATCGCGTTCCTGTCGTTCATCGTCTGGGGCCACCACATGTTCACCGTCGGCATGCCGCTGGGCGGCGAGCTGTACTTCATGTTCGCGACGATGCTGATCGCGATCCCGACCGGCGTGAAGGTGTTCAACTGGGTGTCGACGATGTGGGGCGGATCGCTCACGTTCGAGGCGCCGATGCTGTGGGCGATCGCGTTCATCGTGCTGTTCACGATCGGCGGTTTTTCCGGCGTGATGCTGGCGTTGGTGCCGGCGGATTTCCAGTACCAGGACACCTACTTCGTCGTCGCGCACTTCCACTACGTACTCGTCACCGGCGCGCTGTTCGCGATCATCGGCGCGATCTACTACTGGTGGCCGAAGTGGACCGGCCGGATGTACAACGAGACCTGGGCCAAGGTGCACTTCTGGTGGAGCGCGGTATTCGTCAACGTGCTGTTCTTCCCGCAGCATTTCCTCGGCCTGGCCGGCATGCCGCGCCGCATTCCCGACTACAACGTCGCGTTCGCCGACTGGAATTTCGTGTCCACGATCGGCGCCTACGGCATGTACCTGACCCCGTTCATGTTCTTCTTCATCCTGTGGCATTCGAAGAAGCATGGCGCGCCGGCCGCGGCGCGTGCCTGGGAAGGCGCGCATGGACTGGAGTGGACGGTGCCTTCGCCGGCGCCGTTCCATACCTTCTCCACGCCGCCGGTCATCCGCGACGAGGATCTGGCCCACGGTGATGTGAGCCACTGATTTTTGCGATGGTCCCTCATCGCTAAGATCGCAAAGCGTACGTCCGTGCACGCACTTTCAACCAACAATATGAAACAGCAACCCGCAAAATTCGACCCCGAACAACGCCGCGCCAGTGCGCGGCGCACGGCGTGGATCGTCGCGGTCGTCGCGGTGGCGATCTACCTGCTGTTCTTCCTCGCCCAGGGGTTGTCGCACTGATGGCAGACGATCGCGCTGCCGGCGATGCGATCCAGCGCAACCAGCGCCTGCTCACGCGCGCGCTGCTCGTGTGCGGGGCGATGTTCCTGTTCGGATTCGCCTGCGTGCCGCTGTACCGCATCGCCTGCGAACACGTGTTCCGCAACAAGATCTACAACACCGCCGACAGCGCCAAGGGCTTCAGCGTGGACGAATCGCGCTGGGTCACGGTGCAGTTCGTCGGCAACGTCAACAGCCAGCTCGACTGGAGCTTCGCGCCGGAACAAGTCACGATGCGCGTGCATCCGGGCGCGGTCAACGACGCCTGGTACGACGCGGCGAACAAGGCCCAAACGGCCATCGTCGGCAACGCCGTGCCGAGCATCGCGCCGTCGCAGGGTTCGCCGTATTTCAACAAGATCGAATGCTTCTGCTTCACCGAGCAGGTGCTCAAGCCCGGTGAATCGCGGCGCATGCCGGTGAAGTTCGTGGTCGATCCGAAATTGCCGAAGACCATCGACACACTGACGTTGTCGTACACTTTCTACAACAACCGCCCGGCGACGAAGAAGTTGGCCGATCACACGCAAGCCGCACAACCCCCAAATAGTTGACGGGAATCGAACATGTCATCGCAAGCACAAGGCTCCTACTACGTTCCGCACGGCACGCACTGGCCGATCCTCGGCTCGTTCGGCCTGTTTTTCACGGTTGGCGGCGCCGCCCTGTGGATGAATGAGTTCGAACCAGGCAAGTGGGTGATGGCGCTGGGCATCGCCTGCATCCTGTCGATGATGTTCGGCTGGTTCCGCACGGTGATCGGCGAATCGCTGGGCGGTATGTACACCAAGCAGGTGGACACCTCGTTCCGCATGGGCATGATGTGGTTCATCTTCTCCGAAGTGATGTTCTT
>JAFEEK010000155.1 GCA_018241165.1 Pseudomonadota bacterium | reverse complement strand
ATGCTTGCGTCATGGTCAGCGTCTCGTCGTCGCCGGCACAGGCGCTTGCGAACTGGCGCAAGCCGTTGACCCGTGCGGCAGATTGGTCGCGTTGGTTGGAGTCGGCGAGGCCGGCGAAATCCGCGTCCGGCGCGGGTTTGCGACTGCGGATTTAGGGAACCTCTGATTTACTCTGGTTTTCGTCGGAATGACGAGCAAATTCAGAACTTCCCGAGTTTGATTCGCGCAAAGCCCAGTTCCGGGTTACAATAAGCGGCTTTTTCCATCCCGGGACCCGTCCCGGATCCTGACGCGGGTCGCGCTCGTCCATCGGACCGGGCTGATTCGCGCCGTACGCAACAGCAAAGGTAGACAATCATGTCGCTTTCCACCGAACAAACCGGCAAAGTCGTTGCCGACTACCGCCGTGCGCCCAACGATACCGGCTCGCCGGAAGTCCAGGTCGCGCTGCTTTCCGCGCGCATCGAACATCTTTCCAAGCACTTCGCCGAGCACGACAAGGATCACCACTCGCGCCGTGGCCTGCTCAAGATGGTCAACCAGCGCCGCAGCCTGCTGGCCTATCTGAAAAAGTCGGACGCCAGCCGCTACCAGACCTTGATCGAGCGTCTGGGTCTGCGCCGCTAATCGCCGTACCCCAATCCCCGCTTCGGCGGGGATTTGTTTTGTAAGTAGTACGAACCAGCGCTTCGGCATGGGCCGCAGCGACGCATATATCGAAGGCAAACAGACCATGGCAAAGATCAGCAAATCGTTCCAGTACGGAAATCATCAAGTCACGCTGGAAACGGGCGAAATCGCGCGTCAGGCATCCGGCGCCGTGATGGTGTCGGTCGACGGCACCGTCGTCCTCGTCACCGCGGTCGCCGCGGCCAAGGCGAAAGAAGGCCAGGATTTCTTCCCGCTCACCGTCGACTATGTCGAGAAGTTCTATTCGGCCGGCCGCATTCCCGGCGGCTTCTTCAAGCGCGAAGGCCGCCCGACCGAGAAGGAAACGCTGACCAGCCGCCTGATCGACCGCCCGGTGCGTCCGCTGTTCCCGGAAGAGTACAAGAACGAAGTGCAGGTCATTGCGCAGGTCGTGTCGCTCAACCCCGAAGTGGACGGCGACATCCCGGCGATGATCGGCGCGTCCGCCGCGCTGTCGCTGGCCGGCATTCCGTTCAAGGGTCCGATCGGCGCCGCGCGCGTGGGTTACGCCAATGGCAAGTACCTGCTCAATCCGACCAAGACCGAATTGCAGACCTCCGACCTCGACCTCGTTGTCGCCGGCACGGCGAACGCGGTGTTGATGGTCGAATCCGAAGCGAAATTGCTCAGTGAAGACGTCATGCTCGGCGCGGTCACGTTCGGGCACAAGTCCTTGCAGATCGTCATCAACGCGATCAACGAGCTGACCGTCGCCGCCGGCACCAAGCCGTCGGCGTGGACGGCACCGGCCAAGAACGATGCGCTGATCGGCGCGCTCAAGGGCGCCATCGGCAACAAGCTCGCCGACGCGTTCAAGGTGCGCGACAAGCTGCAACGTCGCGATGCGATTTCCGCGATCAAGGCCGACACCATGACGGCGCTTTCCGGTCAGGCCGAAGCGAACAAATGGGCCGCAGCCGATCTCGCCAAGGAATTCGGCGAACTCGAATACCGCACGCTGCGCGATTCCGTGCTCGATACCAAGGTGCGCATCGACGGTCGCGCGCTCGACGGCATCCGCCCGATCACGGTGCGCGTGGGCGTGCTGCCGCGCACGCACGGCTCGGCGCTGTTCACGCGTGGCGAGACGCAGGCGCTGGTCGCGATCACGCTCGGCACCGCGCGCGACGCGCAGATCATCGACGCGCCGGAAGGCGAGTCGAAGGATCCGTTCCTGTTCCACTACAACTTCCCGCCGTTTTCGGTGGGCGAATGCGGCCGCTTCGGCGCGCCCAAGCGCCGCGAGATCGGCCACGGCCGCCTGGCCAAGCGCGGCGTGCAGGCGGTCAAGCCGGCGATGGAAGCGTTCCCGTATGTGGTGCGCGTGGTTTCGGAAATCACCGAATCCAACGGTTCTTCGTCGATGGCTTCGGTGTGCGGTTCCTCGCTCGCCATGATGGACGCCGGCGTGCCGCTCAAGGCGCCGGTCGCGGGCATCGCCATGGGCCTGGTCAAGGAAGGCGACAAGTTTGTCGTGCTTTCGGACATCCTCGGCGACGAGGATCACCTGGGCGACATGGATTTCAAGGTGGCCGGTTCGGCCGATGGCATCAGCGCGCTGCAGATGGACATCAAGATCGACGGCATCACCGAAGAGATCATGAAGGTCGCGCTGGCGCAGGCCAAGCAAGGCCGCCTGCATATCCTCGGCGAGATGGGCAAGGTCATCACCACTTCGCGCACCGAGATGAGCGAATACGCCCCGCGCCTGATCACGATGAAGATCCACCCGGACAAGATCCGCGAAGTCATCGGCAAGGGCGGCACCACCATCCGCTCGATCACCGAAGAAACTGGCGCCACGATCGACATCAGCGACGACGGCACCGTGGTCATCGCCTCGGTCAACCGCGAAGCCGGCGACGCGGCGAAGAAACGCATCGAGCAGATCGTCTCCGACGTCGAGCCGGGCCGCATCTACGAGGGCAAGGTCGCCAAGCTGATGGATTTCGGCGCGTTCGTCACGATCATGCCGGGCAAGGACGGCCTCGTGCACGTCTCGCAGATTTCCAACGAGCGCGTCGAGAAAGTTTCCGACAAGCTCAAGGAAGGCGACATCGTCAAGGTCAAGGTGCTCGAAGTGGACAAGCAAGGCCGCATCCGCCTGTCAATGAAGGCGGTGACGGAAGAAGCGCCGGCGGCGTAAGTCGCAACGTGATTCGGCCGAAAAGGGCGAGCTTCGGCTCGCCCTTTTTGTTTTTGCGGCGCAACATGTCCGTGCTAACATTTTGCGATTCACGGAGATACCGATGAGCGAGAACAAAACTTCGCAGGATTGGCAAAAAGACTGGCATGCGTTGCAGCAGCAGTACTGGAACGCATGGCAGGACGCGACGCGCAACGCGGCGGGTGCGTCGATGCCCGAAGCGGCAACGCCGTGGCACCAAGGTTTGGAACAATGGTCACGGCTGTTTGCCAATTCCGGCAAACAGAACGAAACGCTCGAGCGCATGCTCAACGGCGCCAAGAGCTACACCGCGTTGATGCAGTCGATGGTCGGCGCAGCCGCGGGACAGCCGACCGGCGCGGGTCCGAAACTGTGGACGGATGCGTTGCGCCAGGGTTTCGATCTTCCCGGAATGGATACGTTGTTGCAGGGCAATCCGCTGGCGAAGATGCTGCGCGACATCGGCGGTCCCGGTGCGCAGGGATTCGACCAGCTTTCGGCGAATTTCGCGCCATTCTTGCAGCAGGCAAAAGCCGAGGGCATGTCCTGGCTCAACGCGCCGGCCTTCGGCTATGCGCGAGAACACCAGGAACATTTGCAGAAGACGGCTGCGGCGTTCGTCGAATTCCAGGACGCGGTCAAGAAATACAACGCCTTGATCCTTAAGGCGAGCCAGCGCAGTTTCGACGTGTTCCAGAACAAACTTGCCGAACGCGAGGAACCCGGGCGCCAGATCGAAACGCCGCGCGCCTTGTACGACCTGTGGGTCGATGCCGCGGAAGAGGCGTATGCGGAAACCGCGCTGTCGGACGAATTCCGCGCCGTGTATGGCGATGTCGTCAACGCGCAGATGCGCGTGCGCGCTCAGGTGCAGGCGGAAGTCGAACGCATCAATAGCGACCTTGGCATGCCCACGCGCACCGAATTGAACAGCGTGCACAAGCGTTTGCACGACCTTCGCCGCGCATTGCGCACGACGGATGGTGCGAGCGCTAATGCGCAAATCGCCGCGCTGCGCGACGAGGTGAAAGCCTTGCGCGATGCCCTGCATGCGCGAGCATCGAAACCGGCCGCCGCCACGAAGACAAAACCGATCGCCACGAAGGCAAAACCCGCAATCGCCCCCGCGCGCAAGCGCGTGGCCGCAGTCGCCAAGCCGCGCGGCGCTTCGCGCAAGGACGCCGGCAGCTTCAGTGACGCGCTCGCGGCCATGAAGACCAAGCCCGGGAGTCGAGCATGAATCCGATCCGCATCGATCCGCAAAAGGCCATGGACGAGGCCGTGAAGTTCAACCAGCGCATTGCCGCCGGTTTCACCACCCTGCGCGCTCTGGACGAGGTGCATTACGGCGCGACCGACAAGGAAGAAATCTACCGCGAGGACAAGCTTGTCCTGTACCGCTTCAAGGGCGCGAACAAACCCACGGCCAAGGTTCCGCTGCTGATCGCCTACGCGCTGGTCAACCGCCCGTACATGGTCGACCTGCAGGACGACCGCTCGCTGGTCAAAAACCTGCTCGCGATGGGCGAAGACGTGTACCTGATCGACTGGGGCTACCCGGATCCGTCCGACAAGTACCTGACCCTCGACGATTACATCAACGGCTATAT
>JAFEEK010000154.1 GCA_018241165.1 Pseudomonadota bacterium | reverse complement strand
GTTGCGCTGCATGTAGCCGATGTTGCGCGACAGGTCGGTGATGGAAAGGTATTCCGGATGGATCATCGACACCGCAAGCACGCTCGGGTCGAGCGTGGATTTCCATTGCGCCTGCGGCAGCGTCGCGCTCGACGCCGTGGCATTGCCGAACTGGGTGCGGCGCACGTCGTGGAACGTCCATTCGCCGTCGGCATGGGTCGCGGTTTTCGCCACCGACAGCGTGGTCAACTTGCCGCTGTCGTCGAACTCGAACACGCGCACGTCCTGCAATTCCACCTGCGGCCCTTGCTTGCTCGCGCGCGTGCGGCCGTGCTTGGCGTTGACGACGTTGCGGCCGTCGCGCGCCCACAGGCTGCCGCCGCGCCCGATCGCGACGTCTTTCGATTTCGCGGTGAGCGCCAGCGCTTCGGCTTTCTGCTCGCCCCACGGGCCGATGGTTTCGCCCATCAGCATGACCACGGCGGTCAGTGCGGTAAGCGCGACGATCACCGAAACGCAGATGCGCAGTTTCGACAAACCAGCCGCGCGCAATGCGGTCAGTTCGCCGCTGGTGGCCAGGCCACCCATGCCGAGCAGGCCGCCGATGAGAGCCGCATAGCCGAAGAACTGGTAGCCGCGGCGCGGCACGGTAAGCAAGGTGTAGGCAACCGCCTTGCTCAGCGTGTACTGGCCGGTGCCGATATCGATGACCTCGCCGACGAAGGCGCGAAACGCATCGAAGCCGACGAGGACCCCCCACGTCACCAGCACCGCGCCGATTACCGAAAGCGCGACCAGCTTGTCGACTTTTTTGAACGCCGCCATGCGCATCAGGCCGCTCCCGCTCGTGCGCGCAATCGCGCGGCTTTCGGTTTCGGCAACTTGTCGCTGCGCCAGATCAGATAGATGGCAATCAGCGCGGTAGGAATCTGCACCCACCAGAACCCGACGCGCGGATCGAGCTTGCCCTGCGTGAGCCAGGATCGATCCAGCGCCAAAAAGTTGTAGTAGACGAACCAGGCCAGCAAGGCGATCAAAAGGCGCGCGTAGCGCGGCTCGCGCGGCGAGGATTTGGCCAGCGGCAGGCCGAGCAGGACGAGAACGAGTACCGAGATCGGCGCAGCCAGACGCCATTGCAATTCCACGCGCTGCACCGGATCGACACTCGCGAGCAGCTGCGCCGTCGGCGCGCTGCGCTTGACCGAATCGGGCGTGGTGTCGGTGTCGTTGTCGGGCAGCTTGATGTCGTTGCGCGCATAGCGCATCAGGCGCCAGTTGTCCTGGCCCAGCGTGCCCTCGACGCGAAAACCGTCGTTGAGGCCGAGGAAGCGCTGGGTGCCATCGGCATCGTGGAACAATTCTCCGCTGGATGCAGTGACGATATTGATGCCGGTGCTGCCGTCCTTCGCGTTCGCACGCTCGCTTTCCAGGAACAATTTCTGGAACTTCGTGCCGTCGGCATTCATTTCCTCGACGTACATGACGCCGTCGTTCTTCGGCAGCTCGACGAAGCGGCCGGGCTCGAGTCCGGCGATGATCAGCGAACGGCTGGCTTCTTCCTGCAACGCCTGCGCCTGGCGCACCGCGGCAGGCGCAAGCCAGAACGAAATCAGCGCGATCGCGATCGCCAGCGGCACGCCGAACAGCGCGATCGGTCGCAGCAACCCGGATGCCGGCAACCCCGAGGCCGCGAACACGGCCATCTCGCTTTCGCGGTACAGGCGACCGTAGGCCATCTGCACGGCGAGAAACGCAGCCAGCGGCACCAGCAAGGTCAAGGTATCGACCGTGCGCAACCCGATCAGCGCAAGCAGCAGGTCGGCGGCGACGCGGCCGCGCGCGATCTTGGCGAGCAGGTCGGCCACGGTCGCGCCGACGGTGACCAGCAACAGGATCGCGGTGGCGGCGGCAAAACTCCATGCAAGTTCGCGCGCCAGATAGCGGTCGACGATACGCAGCATCATTCAATCCGGTAAACTTCGGTGTTTGTCGCGGCATTGCACAGCGTGCCGCGTTCAACTTTGCATAAGTCTAGCGGCTTGCCGCGCATCGCACAGGATCCAACGATGATTCTCCAGTTCGCACTCACCCAGGACGCCCCCGAAACCTGCGCCGCGCCGTGCATCGTCGCCGGCATTTTCGAGGACGGCACGCTCAGCGCCGCCGCCGCGCGCATCGACGAAAAGTCCGGCGGCGCGATCGCGCGATTGCACGCATCCGGCGATGTCAACGGCAAGCTGGGCAGCACGCACACCTTGTTCGCGCTGGCCGGAATCGCCGCGCCGCGTGTCTTGCTCGTGGGCATGGGCGATGTGAAGAAACTCGATGGCGCGCGTTTCGCCCGCGCCTGCGCGGATGCCGCGCGCGCGCTGAAAGCACTGCCGCTGGATCGCGCCGTGTCGTACCTGACCGAACTCGAAGTGCCGGGCAAGGATGCAGCGTGGAAAGTCCGCAGCGCCGCTCTGGCCAGCGACGCACAGGCGTACAAATACGCGGCGACGTTCAAACCGCGCGACAAATCCAAGCGCGCGGAACTCGCCGCCATCGACTTTGCCGCACCGGCGTCGGCCGCGGGCGCACTGGCGCAGGCAACCGCGATCGCCAGCGGCGTGCGCTTCGCGCGCGAGCTCGGCAACCTGCCGCCGAACATCTGCACGCCCGCCTACATCGCCGAACAGGCGCGCAAACTCGCCGCGGATCATCCGGGCGTAACCTGCGAGGTGCTCGAAGAAGGCGACATGCGCAAGCTTGGCATGGGCGCGTTGCTTGGCGTGGCGATGGGTTCGGCGAACGCGCCGCGCCTGATCGCGCTGCAATGGAACGGCGCCGGCGACGCGCAGCCCTACGCCTTCGTCGGCAAAGGCGTCACCTTCGATTCGGGCGGCATCAACATCAAGCCCAGCCCCGGCATGGAAGAAATGAAATTCGACATGTGCGGCGCCGCCGGCGTACTCGGCGCGTTCCTCGCCGCGGTCCAGATGAAGCTCAAGCTCAACCTCGTGTGCGTGGTTCCCGCCGTGGAAAACATGCCCAGCGGCAGCGCGCAGCGCCCGAGCGACGTGGTCACCACGATGTCGGGCACGACCGTCGAGATCCTCAACACCGATGCCGAAGGGCGTTTGATCCTGTGCGATGCGCTGACCTTCGTGCAGAAATTCAAGCCACAGGTCATCGTCGATGCGGCCACACTCACCGGCGCCTGCGTGGTCGCACTCGGCAAGCACGCTTCGGGCCTGATGACCCAGGACGACGCACTCGCGGGTGAACTGCTCGCCGCCGGCGAGGCCACGCTCGACCGCGCCTGGCGCCTGCCGTTGTGGGACGACTACCAGAGCCAACTCGACACCGGCTACGCGGACGTCGCCAACATCGGCGGAAAGTACGGCGGTGCGATCACGGCCGGTTGTTTCCTGTCGCGCTTCACCGAAGGCTTCCGCTGGGCGCACCTGGACATCGCGGGCAGCGCCTGGGACGAAGGCCGCAAGGGTTCGGCGACGGGTCGCCCGGTACCGCTGCTCGCGCAGTGGCTGCTGGATCGCGCCGGGTGATTCGCGCGTCGCTCTTTTTGCTTGTCATTCCGGCGAAAGCCGGAATCCAGCGACTTTGCTCTTGATGCGTGCACAGAAAGGGAAAGACACTGGATTCCGGCTTTCGCCGGAATGACGATCGAGAACCATGCCCCGCGCCGATTTCTACCTGATCGCCAAACCGCGCTTCCGCGGCGATCCGCTTGCGCTTGTGTGCGAACTGGCCCGGCGCGCGTTCGAGTCGGGACAACGCGCTCTGATCCTCGCGCGTACGCTCGAACAGGCCGAGGCGCTCGACGAAAAATTGTGGGAGTTCGACGCCGACGCCTTTGTTCCGCACCAGATCGCCGGCGACGACGACGATGCGATCACCCCGGTGCTGATCGTGCCACCGGGCGTGCAGACGCCCGATCGCGCCCTCGTCATCAACCTGCGCGACGACGCCGTGGCCGGATCGTTCGAGCGCGTGCTGGAAGTGGTGCCGGACGATGAAACTCAACGCGCCGGCTCGCGCGACCGCTGGAAAACCTACAAGGGCGCGGGCATCGAGCCGGTCAAGCACGACATGTGATCGTTCCCGCCGACGGCGCTCAAGGCGCCACGCGCATGTCGACCGGACCTGCGGTGAAGGAAACCTTCAAGTCCATCGAGTCGCGTGTCGCGGCTTTCTCCTTGCTCATGCCCAGCCACTGGCTGGCGGCATCCACGACCGCTGCATTGAAGGCTTCCGGGCATTCCGAGTCGCCCAGCTCCGCGGATTTGACCCGGCCATTTTTACCGAGGCTAAGCCAGACACCCACGGTGCAGCGCTTGCTCAGATGCGCCGGCAATGCCGGCAAAGGCGTATGCACCCAGTTGGCGGACCACGAGTATTTGGGCATGGCCGACTGCTTGTCTCCGGCCACGTAAATCGCCTTGCCGGTTTTCGCGTCGAACTGGATGGCGACCGGCCAGCCGTGGCCATCGCCGGGCGGAAGCGGAAAATGCGTATCCGTCATGTTGCTTGCCATGCAGGTGCCAAAAGCATTGTCCGGCGCCGCGAATGTCGAGGTCAGGGTTCCGTCGATGCGCATCATGCCGACCAGGGTGAATGTCGCGGGCGCTTTCGCGCCCTTCGTCTGGGCGCAATCGCGCGCGACGGCCAGCACCGCCGCCTGATTGACCGACTTTTGCAGCTCGCGGGAATACTCGGCCTGGGTCGGCGTAGCGCTGACGCTGCCGATTTTTGTCAGCAAGTCGCTGATATTGTCCGCAGTTCCCGCTGCGCCAGCGCCATTGGCGCATAGCAATGCGGCACCCGAAACAAGCGTCGTAAGGCAGGCATGTCGGTTCATGTTTCCTCCATCGATTCAAGCAGTTCCGGTGGGACCGGTGCATGGACCATGGCGCGAGCGCGCTTCCCGGACCCCTGTCGCGCCAAACTCTGGAACCTACAGTACAAGCACGAATCGTTCCATATTGCCCCCGAATCAGCCACCCTCAGCGTACTTTTCCAACAGCGCCTGAAACGCGGGGTTGTTGCGGATCGGTTCCCATGACGAATCGACCCACAGCATCGCTGGCGAAAAATACAAGCCGCCGCTGTCGCCGGGGAGAATTTCCTGCAATAGCGGAATCGCCAGGTCGGGGCGGCGCATGTCCGCATACAAGGCCGCGTTCAAGGCCGTGAGGCGAGGATATTCGATCAGGTCGCCGCTTTGTCGCGCCAACTCCTGCGAGCGCGAACACGCATCGAGGGCCTCACTCTCCTTGCCGAGTCCGTGCAGGGCGCGCGCGATCTGGGTCCACTGCACGCCCTGGTCGCGCAGGCTGCGCAAGGTGCCGAGTTGCGCGCGAACCTGCGGCAAGGCGGACGCGTACAGTGCGCGGGCGCGGTCGGATCGACCCGCCAAACGCAACAGATCCGCCAACCACAGTTCCCGCTCGCCGGCCGTGCCGAATTGATCGTCATTGGGCGGAAGGCTTTCGAGCATGTGGATGGCCTCGTCGTAGCGTCTTTGCATTTGCAGGAGCCCCGCGCGCCGCGCGACCAGGCGCGGTTGATCTCCCGCCAGCAGTGCCAGCGCACGGGACACATCGCCCTGCGCCAGGATCGCCTTCTGTGCCAGGTTCTCCAACGCGACCGTGTTGCCCGGATCGATCGAACGCGCGCGCTGCAACGCCGCTTCGGCCTCGTCGTAGCGATGCGACATCAGCAGCGTCTCGCCGAGCGATTCGAAGGCGTAGGAGCTGCGCGGATCGCGCAAAACCGCTTCCTGCAATGCGTTGATCGCAGCGGAAAGCCGGCCCAGGCGGCGCAGTGCGAATGCCGATGCCAGCAGGATCTCCGGATCATGCGGTCGCAACTTGAGCGCAGCGGCAAAATCGCCGAGCGCGGCGTTGTAATCGTCCGCTCCGGTGTACTGCGCATAGCCCATCGCCAAGTGCGCGTCGGCCAGGCCGGGCTGCCGATCCAAAGCCTGCTGGGCGTGCTGCCGCGCCTTCTCGGCCAGCGCCGGCTCGTTGTGGCCGCTGAACCAGTAGGCAATGCTTTCCGCAAACGAAAGCCGGGCCAGCGCCAGCACGAACGCGGGATCTTCGTGCAGCGCCTGTTCGTAGAATGGAATCGCCTTGCGGTACCAGTTGCTGGTGAATTCGAGATTGCCGCGATTGACCAGAAACTCGGCCTGCAGGAAGGCGTCGTAGGCAGCGCGGTTCGTGGTCGGCACTGCCGTCAGCCGGGACGCTTCGTCCGGCGATAGCCGCGCCTGCAGCGAGCCGGCGATCTTGCCCGCCACCTCGCCTTCGACGCCGAAGATGTCGTCCAGCGTGCGCTTGTAGGTTTCGGCCCACAGGTGGCTGTCAGTACGCGCATCGATCAATTGCACGTTGATCAACACTTCCTTGCCGGCCTTCTGCACGCTGCCTTCCAGGATGTGCGCGACGCCAAGTTCCGCCGCCACCTGCTTGAGGTTATCCGGCTTGCTCTCGTACTTGAGCGTCGAGGTGCGCGAGATGACCTTGAGATCGCCGATGTCGGCGAGCTTGCCCAGGATCAGGTCCTGCATGCCGGCGACGAAGTATTCGTTCTCCTTGTCGCTGGACAGGTTGGCGAAAGGCAACACGGCGATGGATTTGGCTGGAATCGGCGCGACGGAACTTGCTGTCGGCTTTGCGATTTGCATCGGCGTGGATGCAGTCGGCGACTGCGGCGCAAACCGCCACAGCAAGCCGCCGCCGATGGCCAGCAGCAACGCAAGGATCACCAGCTCGGTACTCGACACGCGCTGCGCGCCGCGCTCGCCGTGGTACCAGGCCAGCACCAACGCGACGAAGAAACCGACGCACAGCGCGAG
>JAFEEK010000153.1 GCA_018241165.1 Pseudomonadota bacterium | reverse complement strand
TCCTTGCCGTCTTCCCACTTCATCTTGTCCTTGGCGGTCATCGTCGACCGGGTCAGGAAGGCGAAATCGGACGAGACGTCCTGGAAGATCACCGGCTCGTATTTCGGATGGACGTCGGCTTTCATCTTGCAACTCCACAAAAACGTACGGAAAAGACGACTATGGTATCGTTTCCGGCCTTGTCCACGCAAGACCAAAGCGTGAATTGCCTTGAATAATCGGCTACCTGCGGGCATCCGGCCCGCCCTGATCCTCGGCCTTGCCGTGCTGGCGGGCGCCTGGGCCACAGGCGCATTTGCCGCCCCCGCATCCGCCGCGAAACGCCCCGAACCGGCCGCCGCCGCACCGGCACAGGCGCCGTCCCAGGCCACGGCGATTGCGGCCGCTTTGCGCGCCCTGCCGGCGCAACGCGGACTGGATGCCGACAGCCGCAAACAGGCCGAAGACTTGCTGCACCAGGCCCAGGCCGACGACGCCCATGCCGACGAACTCGTGCAACAGTGGCAGGTCTTGAGCCAGAGCGCCGCCAGCGCCGACGCGGATGCGCAAAAGCTCGAAGAAGCCCTGGCCGCCGATGCCGGCGAGACGATGGCCAAATGGCGTGCGTCCCTGCCCGAACGCGCCAGCGCCGAACAAATCGAAGCCCTGCTCGACCGCGAACGCGGCGCGGCATCCGATGCGCGCGCAGCCGTGACGGCGCTGGAATCCGAACTCGCGCGGCAAACCACGCGCCCGGCCCAATTGCGCACCGATCTGGCCGCGGCGCATGCCGCGCTCGACGCCAGCCAGGCCGCGCTCGGCGCAACGAACAAGACCGCACCACCCGCCCTGGCACAGGCGCGGCGGCTCGGTGCGCAATCCACGCAACGCGTGTCGCAAGCCCGCATCGAACTGCTGAATCTGGAAAACCGCAGTTACGAGCCGCGCATGCGCCTGTTGTCGGCGCAATTGCGCGAGCGTCAGCGCGCCGCGCTGCAAGCCGGGCAACGCGCCGGGGTACTCGAAAACCTGCTGCTCGATCGCACCGGCGCGCAGGTGCGCGCGCTGCAAACGCATGTCGCGGACGAACGCGCCGCACTCGATCCACGTGCCCGCGTACTCATCGAAGCTGCCGACGCGAATGTCGCCCTGGTCGCGCGCCTGGCCGATTCCGTGCGCGACAGCAGCGACCTGCGCACGCGCGTGCAGGCCTGGGACCGCGCCGCCAGCGATACCGCGCAAGCATTGAAGAACACCCAGGATCGCGTTCGCATCGGCGGCGTCAACGAAGCCGTTGGCCTGATCCTGCTTGCCGAGAAACGCAAGTTGCAGCCGCTGGACCGGCTCAAGCGCCAGTTGTCCGATCTGCAAACCCGCTATGCGCAAACCCGCATCGGCCTGATCGACGTGCGCGAACAGCAAGGCGAACTCGGCGATGTCGATGGCGCCGCCCGTGCCATGCTGGCGCGCCTGCCCGCAAGCGTGCCGCCGGAACGGGTCAAGGTCCTGCGCGAAAGCCTGTATCGCCTGCTCACCACGCGCGCGCAAGTGCTGGTCCAGCTCGGCGCGCTGCAAACCAAACTGGCCAGCTCGCAGGGCGAGGCGGAACAGCAACTGCGCGGACTGGTCGACGCCACGGCAAAACTCAATGCCCTGCTCGACTCGCGCCTGTTGTGGACGCCAAGCCATGCCCCGGTGAATACGGCCTGGTTCGCGGGACTGGCCAGCGACGACAGCGGCTTTTTCACTGCCACGCGCTGGTCTCGCGCACTGCGCGCCGCTGCGGGTGAAGTCATGGCAGCACCGCTGCTTGCAGCAGCCGGATTGCTGGCCTTGCTGCTGCTGATCGCCTTGCGCCTGCGCGCACCGGCGCAACTGGCTGCGATCGCCGCGCCGATGCGGCGCATCCGCAGCGACCGCTACCGTCTCACCGGCAGCGCCCTGGCCTGGAGCCTGCTCGCCGCCGTGCCGTGGCCGGTTGCACTGCTATTCGTAGGCGCTGCGTTTCGCGCCACACACAACAACAACTTCGCCGCCGATATCGGCAAGGCGCTGGAATGGCTGGCGGTGCCCTCCTTCGTACTCGCGTTCCTGCGCGTTTTGACCGCCGAGAATGGCTTGGCGCAATTCCATTTCCGCTGGCCGCGCCTGCGGCGCGCGGCCTTGCACGCCGCCGCGCCGTGGCTGGCGCTGATCGTGCTGCCCGCGCAATTCCTGATCGGACTGGTCATGGTGCGCAACGATGCCGTCGCGATCGACGAATACGCGCGCGCGCTGCTTTGCATCGCACTGCTCGGGATGGCGGCACTGTCGTGGTGGCTGCTGGCGCCGAATCGCCTGTGGACGGCGCGCTATACCGTGCTCGCCGAACCGCTGCGCCTGCGCCAGTTCACGCGCACGATCCTTGCCGGCGGCATGCTCGTGCTCGCCGCGCTCGTGCTGCGCGGATATTTCGTCACCGCCTTGTCGCTGGCCGGGCACACGCTCATGACCATGGCCGTGCTGCTCGCGGCAAATGTCGTCTACAGCCTCGCTGCGCGCTGGCTCGTGCTGGGCGAACGGCGGCTGTCGCTCAAGCGCATGGAACAACGCCAGGCGGCGGACGCCGAATCGTCCACGGAGGGCAACGAGACGCCGGATGTGCAACCGGAAGAAATCACGCTGGCCAGCGTCAGCGCACAAACCCGCCGCTTGTTGCGCGCGTTCGTCGTGGTGGCGGTCGCGGCCCTGCTGTTGTGGGTCTGGTCCGATGTCGCGCCGGCGCTGACCGTGCTCGGCAACATCAACGTGTGGACTTCCAGCGACGTCGTCGATGGCAAGACCATCGCCCTGAACGTGAGCCTGCGCGACGTGCT